>SABY01000009.1 GCA_009928785.1 Clostridia bacterium
GAAGGCTTTATTGGTAAAACCATTTATGAGATAGGCGTGCGCAAAAAGTCGGGTGCCAATATCGTTGGATTTAAAACCCCCGAAGGAAAATACATCATCAACCCTTCGCCCGACACGCGCGTAATCCCCGAATCAAAACTCTTTGTGCTGGGCACCCGTGAGCAAATCGACAGCATGAAACATATCCTGCAGGCAGGCGATGGGGTGCCGGGGTAGCAATCATAGTACTGTGGGTGGAAATAGATTGCTGTTGAAGTTGGTTCTAATGACGCTTCCACTTTAGCCTTTTTCCCAGCACCAGTAGCATTGCCCCCATAATGGTGAGCGCTCCTCCGGCAAGTTGATAATCAGCCGGGAAGCGTCCAAAAATAAAATAGGCTCCCACCAAAACAAACAAAGCTGTTGTGCTCTGTATGATGGCTGCCCGCGAGGCTTCGATGTATTTGAGCGCGCTGTATTGACTGATAGAAGTGATGAATGGTCCGAAAAACGAGCCGATAGCAATATTTATCAATGCTGAGTTTGGAATGACAAAACTGTGCCCCATGATTTTTAAAATCAGCAGCGAAAATAAAAGCAGATAAATAGCTCTGTTGATGGCCAACATGGTGGGAGTAATGACCCGGATATTCTTTTTGGCTATGATGGTACGGGCACCGTAAAACAAAGTGGTAATAACCATTAGCCCTGATGTGCCTGTAAAGTAAGATGATAATGGAGCACCTTTCTGGAAGCTGATTACGAGAGCGCCCGTAAACGTGAGAACAATTCCCAGAACTTCAGCGCGTGAAAACTTTTCTTTGAGCAAAAAAACACCGAACAGGGTTACGAAAACATATTCCATGTTGCGCAAAAAAGAAGGGATAGCCGGATTTGGGGTTATTTCGATGGCACCGTAAAATGAAGCGGTGGCAATAAGTTCGATTCCGCCCAGGATAAAAAGTATTTTGAATGATTTTAGGGTAATGTGATGAAAGCGCCGGTGTTCGGTCGATCGCATGGTGAACAATGTATTCCAAAGTAATGCGCCGGCAAACCAGTAAACTCCAAACTGTGGCAGGCTTACCTCCTGAAGGGCGGCCTTGCTAAAAATATAAACTGTCGATACCGAAATGGTAGCAATCAAGGCTAAGAGATACCCTTTTACCTTGGGTTGGATGATCATCATTGATGCGAATTAAGTAGAAATGATCGGGATGTGTCGGGATTTATTTGTCGGTTGTAATTTGATTTTTGGAATTTTAAACATTGTCGTTGGTCATTTTTCGACAGAGCTTACGATCTTCTTAGCCAGTCCTTGCTGGTCGATCCCATCAAAGCTGCCGGAACTCATCATCAAAAGGTTGCTTTTGGTGTAATTCTGCGTAAGCAAAAAATCCTGTAAATCATCTGCCTGTGTAAAAACTTTTAGGTCGCTGCGGCCAAAGCCATCTATAACTTCCTGCGGGGTGATGGGTGGAAGTTTTTTAAGCTCCAGCGCGTGGTGGCTGTAAAATACTGCGGCTACATCCGCCGGATCGAGGCTGTGGCGGTAGTGACTAAGAAAATGCTTGCTCAGGCTACTAAAGGTGTGCAGCTCAAGTACAGCAATCAGCCGCCGCTCAGGATATTGATTTTGGATGGCAGCAACCGTTGCAGCGACTTTGGAAGGCGCATGGGCAAAATCTTTATAAACCGTTGTGGTATCGTTTTGTGCAATACACTCAAGCCGTCGCGCTGCGCCCGTAAAAGTGCTGATGGCCCGATAAAAATCAGCATCCCCAATTCCCAACGCGCGGCACACCAAATTAGCGCCAGCCAGGTTTTGCAGGTTGTGGCGGCCAAAGATACGGAGCGGAATTTCGCCTTGGTTGTTTTCAGCGGGCACGAGATAAGTTGTTCCGTTTTCTATTTTTGATCTAAACTCATGATAGGGCAGCACCTTGTCAGGATAATTCTTATTTGCGCTACAGCGCGATATCACTTCCTGAAGCACCGCATCATCGGCACAATAAACCAGCGTTCCCTGCTTGCCGATGCTTTGGATGAACAGCTCAAACTGCTGTTTGTAGCCCTCCCACGATGGAAATACGTTGATGTGATCCCAGGCGATGCCGCTGATGAGCGCTATGTGCGGATGATAATGCAGGAACTTAGGGCGTGGATCGGTGGGGGAGGTGAGGTATTCGTCGCCTTCGATGACCATGATGGGCGCATCGGTGAGTTTTACCATCACATCAAACCCTTCTACTTTGGCGCCGACCAAATAATCGAAATCTTTACCGGCCTGGCGCAGCACATGCATCACCATGGAGGTGATAGTGGTTTTGCCGTGACTTCCGGCAATCACCACACGGGTTTTTTGTTTGGAATGTTGGTAAAGATATTCCGGAAAGGAGTAGATTTTTAATCCCAACCCGGTAGCTTTTTCAAGTTCCGGGTTGTCGTTTTTGGCGTGCATACCCAGAATCACTGCATCGATATCGGGGGTAATTTTTTCGGCAAACCATCCTTGCTTTTCGGGTAATAAACCATGACGATCCAGATTGGTACGGGCGGGTTCAAAGATTTCGTCGTCGGAGCCGCTTACCCTGTGGCCTTTGTTATGAAGTGCTATGGCCATATTGTGCATCACCGCGCCGCCAATGGCAATGAAATGTATCCGTTGGTTTTTGGTTTCCGACATAAATATCTTTTTTAAAACAAACACAAACTTTTACAACGCCTGGTTTACGTCCACCAGTTCGCCATCGCGCATAATGGGAACCACGGCAGTAGAATCCTGTTGGAAAGAAAATTCCAGCACGTCATCCACACCCAGCACACGCAGGCGCTCACGGTGCGCAGCTTTTTGGATATATTGCATCACGTCGGATTTGGCGGTATTCCACAGGTCGATGGCGGCATGTGCCGAGTCGCTGGCGATTTCGTACGCTTTTAGCTCCAGCAGTTTGTCGATGAAGGCGCCGGCAAAGAGGGTATCTTCGAGGCAGAAGGTGTTTTTCCATCCGGCGCAAAGCACCAGGACTTCACGCTGCTGCTGTGCCACCCACAGGGCAAGCGCGCTGATGTTGGAGAAAGCGCCAACAACTACTTTTTGGCTGTGGCGGCAGGCGGTGTCGATGGCTACGGTGCCATTGGTGGTGGTAAAAACGAGTTTTTTGTTTTTCACCTCTCCTTTTTGAAAAGCAAAGGCTGAGTTGCCAAAGTTGGCAAAACTCAGCAGCACACCATCGCGCTCGGCTGCAACCGGGAAACCGTTTTTCTGGAGCGTCATGGCTTTCTCAATCGACGACACAGGAATTACGGAGCGGGCACCATGCGCAAGGGCAGAAACCATCGAGGTGGTGGCGCGCAAAATATCCACAACTACTATCACCGTGTTGTTGCTGATGGTGCGGTGCTCGGCCTGAGCCGGAGTAAAACAAACGTCGATAGTAAAATTCATCTTTTGATTATTAAAAACAAGAAAGGATGGCCTGCCGTAGCAACACCATCCCTGCTTGTGGAGTTTTGTTACCCTTTATAAAATGGAAACTTTACGATTTTGGCGCGCAGCATTTTGTCGCGTATTTTGATGAATATCTCATTGTCGAAAGCGGAATGTTCGCTGTTGATGTATCCCATGCCAATCGCTTTTTTGAGTGTAGGAGCCATGGTGCCGGAGGTTACTTCACCGATGACGTTGCCCTGTTCGTCGCAGATTTCGTAGTGCTGCCGCGGTATGCCTTTGTCGATCATCTCGAAACCACGCAGGCGTCGTTTGGGACCTTCGTTTTTAATTTTTTCGTGGTGCTCGCGCAGGATGAAATGTTTGTAGTCTGGAAATTTGGTAATCCAACCCAGCCCGGCTTCTATGGGCGAAGTAGTATCGTTGAGGTCGTTGCCGTAAAGGCAAAACCCCATTTCGAGACGCAGTGTGTCGCGGGCACCCAGCCCGATAGGTTTGATGCCGAACTCTTCGCCGGCTTCAAAGATGGCATTCCAGAGTTTTATTCCATCGTCATTAGCAAAATAAATCTCAAAACTGTTTTTTTCGCCGGTATAGCCGGTAGCCGAAATGATTACGTCGGGTACGCCAGCCACTGTGGCGCGGCGGAAGGTGTAGAATCCGATGGTGCTCAGGTCGGTGTCGGTGAGTTTTTGCAGGGTGGCCATGGCTTTAGGGCCCTGAATGGCCAACAGGGAAGTTTCGTCGGATGCATTGACGAGTGTGGCGCATTCGGTATTGTGCTGGTTTATCCATTTCCAGTCTTTGTCGATGTTGGAGGCGTTCACCACCAACAGGTAGTTCTCGGCATCGAAACGATACACGATCAGGTCGTCAACGATGCCGCCTTTGTCGTTGGGAAAGCAGGAATATTGCGCCTGCCAGTCTTCGAGCTTCGATACATCGTTGGAGGTAATGCGCTGCAGTAGTTCGAGGGCTTTTGGGCCTTTCACCCATATTTCGCCCATGTGTGAAACATCAAAAACACCCACGGCGGTGCGCACGGTTTCGTGTTCGGCGTTTACACCTTCGTACTGCACAGGCATGTTGTAGCCTGCAAAAGGAACCATCTTGGCTCCCAGTGATTCATGGATTTTGGTAAATGCGGTATTTTTCATCTGGATTATGGATTTTTTTTGAAAGGCAAAAGTACGGATTTGGTGATTAGGGCGGGATGGCAATTTCTTTCATTTTTGTACTTGTCTTTGCACAAATCATGCGAAACCGTAATACAATTGAATATTTGGGAATTTGGGAAACATTGTACAATCCCATTTTTAAACCTATCGAAATTTAGTTCCTACCAATGTCACGCAGGAGTTCAGCTTAGGTTCTACCTAAGCTGTATCTATTCTTGCAGGCTGTGCCTGCTTTTTTTACAAGATTGTTATGCAATGAAAACAGGCTAAGCCTGTAAGAATAATGCGGACGAGGTGCAACCTCGTCCAAACACCCGCTTGTCCATGTCCTCATTAGAAACTTCAATTTTATTTATTGAAAAGTTAAGGCTCACAAAAAAAAGCTCTCTGCACGTTTTGGTTGCAGAGAGCTTTTTATATAGATTTTATTTTTTGAGGCTTACGCCAACACTTCGTTTACCAGCCGCGCCGCGTCTTCGAGCGCGATGGCTGAATGTACCTTCAGCCCCGACTTGTCGATAAGTTCTTTGCCTTCGGCGGCGTTGGTGCCTTGCAGACGGACGATGATGGGGATTTGGATGTCGCCGATATTTTTATAAGCATCCACAATACCTTGTGCTACGCGGTCGCAGCGGACGATGCCGCCAAAAATATTGACCAAAATCGCTTTCACATTCTCGTCTTTTAGAATGATGCGAAAGCCTTCTTCCACCCGTTTGGCATTGGCCGAGCCTCCTACGTCGAGGAAGTTGGCAGGGTCGCCGCCCGACATTTTTATCATATCCATGGTGGCCATGGCCAGTCCGGCACCATTCACCATACATCCTACATTACCATCCAGTTTTACATAATTCAGGTCGTAGCGGCTGGCTTCCACTTCTATCGGGTCTTCTTCGAGGAGGTCGCGCATGTGTGCGATGTCGGGATGACGGTACAAGGCGTTGTTGTCGATGGAAACTTTGGCGTCAACAGCAAAAATTCTTTCGTCGGAGGTACGCACCACCGGGTTTATTTCGAAGAGTGAAGCGTCGCTGCCCACGTAGGCATTGTAGAGCGCTGTTGCAAATTTCACCATGTTTTTGAATGAGGTGCCGCTGAGGCCCAGATTGAAAGCAATGCGACGTGCCTGAAAACCTTGCAGCCCCATGCACGGATCGATTTCTTCGGTAAATATCTGGTCGGGAGTTTCTTCGGCCACTTTTTCGATGTCCATGCCGCCACGTGGCGAATACATTAGCATGTTGCGCCCAGTCTTACGACTGAGCAGCACGCTCATATAATATTCCTGTATCTCGGCTTCGCCGGGGAAGTAGATGTCCTGCTGAATAAGCACTTTGCGCACCAGCTTACCCTGCGCCGATGTTTGCGGTGTTACCAAATTCATCCCGATGATCTGATCGGCCAGTTCTTTCACCTGATCAAGCGATTTGGCCAACTTCACGCCACCGCCTTTGCCACGCCCGCCGGCATGTATCTGCGCTTTGACAACCCACATGGCGGTGCCCGTTTGCTTTTGTAAAGTCTTGGCAGCTTCAACGGCTGTTTCGGGGGAGTCGGCAACGATGCCCTCGGGAACGGCTACTCCGTAAGATTGTAATATGGATTTGCCTTGGTATTCGTGTAAATTCATTGGTATAGTTTATTAATGTTTTGTGCTGATGCGGCTGCAAAATTATTACTTTTCGTCTTTGTTTGCACCGCAGCGTCAGCTATTTTCTGATAATATCGCGTGCTACCGGCCATCAGTGGGATTTCCAGTCGAACATTTCGGATGAACAGCAAGCTGTTTTAGATCATAATTGCCCAATTTGATCTGTTCAATAGGTTGTTGGATGGTTTCCATTTCAAGTTTTAAAATGAAACAATATTTGAAGCGCGCTGCATGGCATCTGTCAAAATAGTACGACTTTTGTCTTTTGAACGATTCGTGTCAGCAATTATTCTGATGCTTTCTCCGGATGTTAAACAAGAGCTTTATCGATAAATAATCATGTTAAAATATCTCACCTGGCTGGCGCTTTTGCTGGCTGTATTAGCCATCTCTTTCGAATTGTTGCGGCCTCGCGCACGGCAGGTTGTAATGCCCTCGCTGCCACCACCGCCTGCAATGATTTATGTGCCGGAGCTGCCACCTGTTGCGGAGGAAGAACCGGAGGCAAAAGAAGTGGTTCGCAAGATGATAGTGCCAGCTATGAGTGTGAAAATCCCATCAGCAGCTTATTTTTCCGGCGAAAGCGTGCCCCTCGACACCTTTTATGTTCGCGAAGGTTTTGAGCGGGAACTCATCGTCAATACGTATTTTCATTCTTCCACGCTCATGCTGATGAAAAAGGCGCACCGCTGGTTTCCGGTTATCGAGCCTATTCTGGCAAAGCATAACATTCCGGAAGATTTTAAATTTATTGCCCTTATCGAGAGTGGCCTCGACAATGTGACCTCGCCGGCGGGAGCTTCCGGTTTTTGGCAGTTTCTGAAAGGCACCGCACGCGACTACAATCTGGAAGTGAACGATCATATCGACGAGCGCTATCATGTGGAAAAAGCTACTGAAGCGGCATGTCGTTTTTTTTTGGATGCTTATGGCACCTTTGGAAACTGGACGCTGGTGGCTGCGGCCTTCAACGCGGGCCCCAAGCGCATCGGCGATATGCTCAAGCGGCAGCATGTTTCTTCTTACTACGACTTGCAAATTCCTGAAGAAACCAACCGGTATGTTTATCGGATACTCGCCGTGAAAACTATTTTTGCCAATCCCACCAGCTATGGTTTTCATGTTAAATTCGACGAGCTTTATCCTATAGTTCCCACCCGCGATGTTGTTGTAAATCATACAGTGAAAGACCTTGTGATTTTCGCACAACAATATGGAATAAGCTATAAAACACTCCGGATTTTCAATCCCTGGATTCGTAAGGATGAACTGCCCAACCAAAGTGGACGGGCTTACATCCTGAAAATCCCCGACGCTGACCATCTTCGCTACTCTACTTTGGGCGACGAGCCACTGCCCGAAGCAGCCAAAAACACCATCAACCCATAGCAGCCATTTATAATTAAGCATAAAACAATAAATTGGACTTCTTTTTTTTAAAAAAACTATTTTGCCCGTCATCGGTTGTTTACTTTTCTGCCGATAGTTTGTTTGGTAATATTTAAACCAGAAAACATTAGTAAATAATGTCTGAGAAAAAACAAGTTCACCTCCGGATAGAAAGAGAGGGAGATCAGCAGCAGTTTCTGTCGATAACCCTGGGTGGAACCCTTACCATCGATCATGCTGCCAGGGTGCAGCAAGTGTTGTTGCAACATCTCGATGCCGTTCAGGGGGTTCGCTTGTCGATAGATGAAGCCGACGAAATGGATTTGGCCTTTTATCAACTGCTGATTTCTTTGCAGCAAACCTTGGTAAAGCAAAACAAGGAATTGGAGGCAACGATAATTTTGGACGAAGAAAAGGAAGAGCTTTTCAGAAGAGCCGGGTTTGAATTTAATTTTTAGATAAATCATACGCATGAACCAGGAAAGACGGACTGTAGTTTTTGTTGACGACTCGGCAAGTGTGCGCGAAGCCGTGGGATGCGTACTGCAGCAAAACGGGTTCGTAGTCCTCAAAGCCGGCGACGGACAGGAATCGTTGAAATATTTTGAAGGTTTACCCGTGGACTTGCTCATTACCGATCTGCACATGCCCCACATGAACGGCATCGAACTTATCCAAACTGTGCGTAGTAGCAGCCAATACAAGCATTTACCCATCCTGGTGCTTACCACCGAATCGCAGTTTGAACAAAAGATGGAGGCCAAACGTGCCGGAGCTACCGGCTGGCTGGTAAAACCTTTTACCCCCGAAAAACTTATGGCCATCATTCGCCGTGTTATTCATTAATAATTCCAACCAATTTTTATGAGCCAGGTGATAGAATCCCCGAACGACAAATTTGCCATCGACATGGAGATGTTGAAGCAAAAGTTTACCGAGGAAGCTCATGAGTTGATCAACGACCTGGAGAATTCTGTTTTGCTTCTCGAAAAAAACGCCGACGAAACC
Source organism: Clostridia bacterium (assembly GCA_009928785.1). Classification (GTDB taxonomy): domain Bacteria; phylum Bacteroidota; class Bacteroidia; order Bacteroidales; family 4484-276; genus SABY01. The sequence goes on from SABY01000009.1 coordinate 8,657, forward strand.
CGGCAGATAGAAGCTGTATTCAGAGCCATGCATACACTCAAAGGCAGCGGCGGCATGTTTGGCTATCACAAGATCAGCGAGTTTACCCACGATCTGGAAACGATTTATGATTTTGTGCGAAACGGCGATATTGCTGTAACCAAGCCACTTCTCGATATCACCCTCCAGGCCGTCGATCACCTGAAAGTGTTGATAAAACATGGCGATGACATCGATGAAGAAAATACCTCCAGACATCAGCAACTTACTGCGACCATTCGGGTTTTTGTGCAGCAACAAATAGCGCCCTTCAACAAGCAAAGCGTCGCCGGGATTGGCCGCGCCTTAAATACAAATCCTGTTGTCACCTGGCGCATAGTTTTCAAGCCACAGGCTGATTTGTTTCACAACGGAAGCAATCCGCTTTATCTCATCGACGAACTTCATACTTACGGCAATGCGGTGGCTATTCCACACACCCGGTCGATTCCTGATCTTTCGGCCTTCGACGCCGAGAAATGCTATGTTTGGTGGGAAATCTTCATTGCCACCCGGCAAACAACAGAGGCACTGCATGATGTTTTTATTTTTGTTGAAGACGATTCCTATGTCGAGGTGCAAAAAATCGATGATGGCGATCTTTTCGACTACAACCCCTTTCGCGAATATCTCGATAAGATATGGAATGAGCACACAGAAGCCGATTTGGTCGAACTACAAGAAATCGTTCAGGCACGCAATGCTGTTTCTCCACCCCGGCTATCGTCGTCTGTGGTCATTGCTGAAGATAAAATGACGGCCGCAACCAACAACAGTGCGGCTTCCAACAACGACGAAACCTTTGCAAGCATTCGCGTTGCCACACCCAAAATAGATGCAATGATGAATCTGGTGAGCGAGCTGGTGACTTTGCAGGCGCGGTTGAGCCGCCACTCCGAGCAGTACAACGATGATGATTTGACCGCGCTTACCGAAAATCTTTCATCGCTTTCCAAACAGCTTCGTGAAACAGCCTTTAGCATCTCGCTCATTCCTTTTGGCAGCATCACCACACGTTTTCAGCGGCTTGTGCGCGACCTCTCCGATAGCCTCGGCAAAAAAATAACCCTTGTAGTAGAAGGACAAAATACGGAGCTTGATAAAACGATGGTGGAAGGTATTGCCGATCCATTGATGCATATCATTCGCAACTGCATCGATCATGGCATCGAAAATCCTGAAGAACGCCTGCTGAGTGGCAAATCCGAGACCGGAACCATTCATCTGCGGGCACTCCATGTGGGTAATTCTATTCATATAGAAATAAACGACGATGGCGCCGGCATTGATGCTGATGCACTGATGCGTAAGGCCATCGAACGGAAAATACTTCCTGCCGATGCTTCGCTGTCTCACCAGGAGAAACTTCAACTCATCTTTTCGCCCGGCTTATCTACGGCACAGGCTGTTACAGATGTATCGGGCCGTGGCGTGGGTATGGACGTGGTGCTGCGACGTGTTGCAGGTTTGCGTGGCGAAATACAGATAAACTCACAGCAGGGCGAGGGAACGCAAATTACACTTGTGGTGCCGCTTACCATGAGCATCATCGACGGCATGCACGTGCGCATTGGCAAGGTGGGATATATTATTCCCATTCAGGTGGTGCGGCAGATTCATTCGGTGCAAACGCAAAAGTTGCAAAATGCTTTCGACAACATGCTCGTGATTGAGGGAGAGCAGATACCCTTTTTCTGGCTGCGTCAACATTTTGGCCTGGACATTTCAAAGCCCGACAGGTGCGAAGTTGTAACCGTACAATATGGCCGCCACCAAGCCGGGTTGGTAGTGGACAAGGTGATAGGAGAGGTGCAAACAGTTTTGAAACCCTTGGGCAGAGCTTACCGTCAGCAAAAGTTTATTTCGGGAGCTACCGTGATGGGCGACGGAACCGTGGCGCTGGTGTTGGATACAAATGAAATAATTTCACGATTTTTGCCCACAAAATCCTTAATCCGAAAATGAGCACATCCTACAACAGTATTCAATCGTATCTTACTTTCAGGCTGGCACAAGAAACTTTTGCCATTCACGTAAGTAGAATAATAAAAATACTGGAGATGCAAAAGATTACCGAAGTGCCACGCGCACCTGCTTTTATGAAAGGGGTTATTAATCTGCGTGGAGATGTGCTGCCGGTAATCGATGCCCGCGAAAAGTTCGGGATGAAGGCCACTGATTACGATTCGCGCACATGTATTTTGGTGTTGGCAACCAAAGCTGAAGGCGACACGCTGCAAGTTGGCGTAATTGTAGATGCCGTGCTGGATGTGGTAAAATACCCCGACGACGCCATCAAAAATTCGCCGGCACTCGGCAGCCGCTATCCGTCGGAAGTAGTGGACGGTGTGATGACAGCAGACAATGATTTTATTATGATATTAAATGTCGATCATGTTTTTTCGACGGATGACATTATTAGCCTGAACGAAAACATGCCGACACTAAATGAAGATACACGCTCATCTGAAAATCAAAAACAAAATTAACCGGAGGCAACTATGGCTTGGAAAGACCTTAAATTGGCTGCAAAACTGGGTGTTGGATTTGGCATCATCATCCTGATATTAATAACGGTGGGAAGCATTTCTCTGCTCGAGTTTCGCAAAATAGAAAACGATTCGGCACGTATTGCTGAGCGTAGCCTTCCGCAAGTGATTATCGCCAACAGCCTGGAACGACAGGCCATGAAAATCACCAAAAACCTCAACACCTTTGCGCTGACCAACGATCCGCAATTTCTCGAAAAAACGGCTGTCATCATTAGTCAGGTGGAGGATGTGTTGCACAATGCCGATCAGCAATATAGTGGTTATGGATTGTCGGGCAGTTTTGTAGAGCAGCTCGACAAAGTGCGCAGCTCATTGCCTGAGCTTGCAATACTGATGAAAGACATGAAAACACAGAATGAAAAACTCCTTTCCGATAGAACATTGATGGATGAAGCATCCGCGATTTTTCTCGACAACTGTTACAGCTTTCAGGGTAATCAACAGGCTATACTGGCCCGGCAAATCGACAACCGCAGCCCGCAGAAAAGGCAACTGGAAAACATAACGCTTATCAGCAATGTGATAGACCGGGGCAACCAAATGCGTATCGAAAATTTTAAGGCGCAGGCCAAGCGCACGCTTTCGCAAATGTCGGGGTTTAACAAGCGTTTCGATGAAATCGACCAACTGCTCATCAGTCTCGAATCGCGCACCACCGATAGCCAAAGTGTGCTTTTGCTTGGCAATATCCGCAACTCGGCGCAAAGCTACCACGACGTCACCAGCGACTTTGTTGAAAACTACAATAAGCTACAGGAATCCAATGTGCAGGTTACCAATATCGGCACCGGGCTGGAAACCGCTTTTAGCGACCTGGCCGGCAACAGCCTTCGCGAGTCGTTGGAGTTCACAAGTAGCACCATTATCAAATCGCAATCATCATTGCGGATACTTTTTATTGGACTTCTCATCGCCATTGTTATTAGCATCTTGCTTGGATGGCAAATATCGCGCAGTATCACCCGATCCTTGAAAAAAGGCGTGGCCTTTGCCCGCGAAATTGCCGATGGCAACCTACAGGCCAGCATCGACATCGACCAGAAGGATGAGCTGGGCGAGTTGGCAGAAACGCTCCGCCAGATGAAAGATAAACTGAGCGAGGTAATTGTTTCGGTGCAGGCTGCCGCCGGATATATTGCCGAAGCCAGCAACCAGATGAGCCTCACATCGCAAAATGTGTCGCATGGCAGCACACGCCAGGCTTCTTCTGCCGAAGAAATTTCGGCCTCGATGCAACAGATGTCGGCCAGCATCTCTCACAATACTTCCAATGCCCAACGCACCGAGCAGATTGCTGATTTAGCTACAGCTAAAATGAAACAGGGTACGGATATGGTGCAGCAACTGGCAGAATCCATTCGTGAGATTGCCGAGCGCATCACCATTATTGGCGACATCGCCTATCAAACCAATATCCTCTCGCTTAACGCAGCCGTAGAGGCCGCGCGCGCCGGAGAGCAGGGACGCGGATTTGCAGTGGTGGCCGACGAGGTGAAAAAACTTGCCGAGCGCAGCCAGAAGGCAGCCACTGAAATCAACCGTGTGTCGGGAGCTGGTGTAAAACTCGCCGAACATTCGCAACAACTCTTTGGCGACATTATGCCCAAAATCGACGAAACATTGCGTTTGGTTCAACAGATCAATGCTTCAAGTCTGGAGCAGGATTCGGGGGCTTCGTTGGTAAACGATTCCATTCAGCAATTTAATCAGGTGATACAGCAAAATGCCGCTGCCGCCGAAGAGATGGCCACCAACAGCGAAGAACTCGCCAGCCAGGCACAGCAGATGAAAGATATCATGAGCTTCTTCAAAACCGGCAAAGAATATCGCCAGCAGCAATTGCACAACCAGCAGTATCAGCATTATGGCAGCCGGTACCCGCATCAAAACCATCCGCTCACCATCGAAAGCAACCAGAAAAGAGGTATCAACCTCCGCCTCGACGACGATGATCTCGACAAGGATTTTGAGCGCTATTAATACATCCGGAAAAAATTATTTTCACCGATTATTTTCATCCATTAATTCACACCATTAAAAACTTTGACCACATGCTCCGATTCAAAGCTTTAGAAATAGCCTCTGCACGTCAGCCGGTACCGGCACATACTCCTCCGGGTAAAATTTCGGAATACTTTGGTTCCCTCACTTTCAGCGACAGCGCTATGCGCGAATATCTTACTTCGGAGGCTTATCGCCAGGTGATGGCGGCCATTAACGAAGGAAAAAAAATCGACCGGCGTATTGCCGATCAGATAGCGGCTTCGATGAAGGCATGGGCCATCAGCAAAAATGCCACGCATTACACGCATTGGTTTCATCCGCTTACGGGCGCTACAGCCGAAAAGCACGATGCTTTTATCAATCCTGTAGCCGGTGGAAAAGCCATCGAAAACTTCCACGGCAACGAATTGATGCAACAAGAGCCTGATGCGTCGAGTTTCCCAAGCGGCGGCATCCGCAATACTTTTGAGGCACGGGGTTATACTGCGTGGGATCCGGCTTCTCCGGCTTTTATCCTCGACAGCACCTTGTGCATCCCCACCATTTTTGTTTCATATACCGGCGAAGCGCTCGATTTTAAAACACCCATGCTCAAGGCATTGCACGCGGTGGATAAGGCTGCTGCCGAAGTATGCCGTTATTTTGATAAAAATGTAAACAAAGTCACCGCTACACTGGGTATTGAGCAGGAATATTTCCTGGTGGATAAAGCGCTGTATCACGCCCGCCCCGACCTGATGCTTACGCGCCGCACAGTGTTTGGTCACGCGTCGGCCAAGGACCAGCAGCTTAGCGATCATTATTTTGGAACCATTCCCGCCAGGGTTATGGAATATATGAAGGAGTTTGAGGCGGAGTGTCACAAGCTTGGCATCCCCATCAAAACGCGCCACAACGAAGTTGCGCCAAGCCAGTTTGAGTGCGCTCCGGTGCACGAAGATGCCAACCTGGCCGTGGATCACAACCAGCTTTTGATGCACGTGATGAAACGCGTGGGCGACCGCCACAACTTCGCCGTTTTGCTGCACGAAAAACCCTATGCCGGCGTCAATGGATCAGGAAAACACAACAACTGGTCGCTGATTACCAATACCGGCGTCAATCTGCTCTCGCCGGGCAACGATAGCAAGACGAATCTGCGCTTTCTTACTTTTCTTATTAATATTCTCAAAGCTGTTCATGACAATGCTGATCTGATAAGGGCTTCCATTGCTTCCGCCGACAACGACCATCGCCTGGGTGCCCACGAGGCGCCACCCGCCATCATGTCGGTGTTTATCGGCACCGAACTTACCAAAGCCTTGTCGGAACTTGAAAAGCAAGAAAAGAACGTGATTCACAACGGGCGCGAGATGAACCTGAACATCCCCAAGATTCCGGAAATATTACTCGACAACACCGACCGCAATCGCACCTCACCATTTGCCTTCACTGGCAACAAGTTTGAGTTTCGGGCCGTAGGTTCCTCTTTGATTTGTGCCAAAGCCATGACCCCGCTTAATCTGATATTGGCCAATCAGTTGAAGGATTTCAAGCAGGAGGTGGATGCGCTGATGGCGCAAAAGATTCGTAGAGAGGATGCGCTCTTGCAGGTATTGCGCCGCTATGCAATCGAGTCGGCCAACATCTTGTTTGAAGGAAACTCGTATGGCGAGCAATGGATTGAAGAAGCCGGCAAACGTGGATTGTCCAACATCACCAGCACACCCCAGGCGCTCATCAAGTCGTTTACGCCACAGATGATTGCTATGTATGAAAAGCATGGCATTCTTTCCCGCCGCGAGCTTGAGGCCCGTCAGGAAATAAAGATGCGAAAATATACCATGCAGATTCAGATAGAGTCGCGTGTGATGGGCGATCTGGCCACCAACCACATCATCCCGGTGGCTATTCAGTATCAAAATGTACTCATCGAAAATGTGAAAGGCTTGCAGGATGTGCTCGACAACAAAACATTCGTCAAACTATCCAAGAACCAGCTTCAGTCGATCCGTGAAATCTCCGAGCATATTGGAGAGATAAAAGAAAAAGTATTGTTGATGACCGAAGCCCGCAAGCAGGCCAATACAATAGATGATGCCGCCGGGCAGGCGCTGGCCTACAATCGCGATGTGTTGCCATTTTTTGCCACCATCCGCTACCATGTGGATAAGCTCGAATTGCTTGTGGATGATAAACTCTGGCCGCTACCTAAATACCGCGAGCTACTTTTTATAAAATAGTTGGAGTGCATTTTTGGCAATCATTTCGACCATGGTTACGCAATTTGAAACATGATACAGAAAGAATCCACTGGATGCCATTGGCTGCAAGTGGTCATATAAAGCAATATTGTTTTCTGTTTCACTCTCTGTCTGCTTTTTGTCAGGAGGGATTATTTACTTTTGCGCTTTATCAGTTTAGAAATTCATTTATGAAAAAACAAATCATTCTTGTAGTAATAATCCTGGGCTTGCTTCAGGCTGCCAGCGGCCAGTTCAATGTTTTTCATGTAGGCGAATATAGCGGCACTCCGGCTCGCAACGGCGCCATGTACGTCTTGCCGCGCACCGTCCTCAAAGTAGATGTGGTGGTGCGGGTGGCCAATAAATACAAAGGTCCTTACAGCGAGTACGCCCGATTTCTGAGTATCGGTGATCCGATAAATTACGACGTAGAAAATTATTATTTGCAGGATGTGGTTGTTAATACCATTGCTGAACCCGACCCTGCTCAGGTTTATTTTGTGGAAGCTGCCAGCCGCGATGCCAAAGATTACAAACCGCTGCAACTCGAAACAGATGCACAGGGTTTTCTTCTGGCAGCAGGCACTTCCACTACAATAGCTCCGCCAGCTACAGACCAAAATCGACAAATAATTCGTCTTGAAACAGAAGATGGGGTGGCGTTGCAACAGATTTTCCGACCGCTCCGAAAAGTAAACACTACCGTGGACACCATTGTGCGACGCGTTACGGTTGATACCGCCGAAGCGCAGCGCAATTTTTATCGCATCAGAGCCACCGACAAGTCAACGGAAGAGATGGCGCTGGAAGCGCTTCAAAAAATTGAAGATATCCGCACGTCGCGGCTTAACTTGCTGGTGGGCTTTCAGGAAACGGCTTATCAATCCGAAGCATTGAAATATATGGATGCCGGATTGCAAAAACTCGAAAACGATTACCTTGATCTTTTCCGTGGTAAAACGATTGAACGCTTGCAGCATTACACCTTTTATTATACACCATCGAGCGGAGGCAATACGGTATTGTTTAAATTTTCGGAGCAGACGGGTATCGGAAGTGTGCGTGGTGCCACCGGAACGGCTGTGGAGCTTCAGCTCACCGCCGGCGAGGCAGGCCAAAAAGCCGCGCAATTTGCCGAAGCTCCTGCCGCCAACCGGCTCGCCTATCGCCTGCCCGGCACTGCCTGGGTTAAAGTAGTTTATAATCAGGAAGAGCTTTTTTATCAGCCAATGACCATAACGCAATTTGGCGCCATCCGCTACCTGCCAGCGCAGCCTTTCGATGCTACTTTTGACCCCGAAACGGGAGCCTTGCGGAAACTAAGACTGGAGTAAGTTGGCTTGCGAAGTCAGAATAGAAAACCCCGAAGGGTTGATATTATAAAAATCGATTCGATGGTGATATTCCTGGGATTAGCTGTTAGCCAGGAAATTTTTAAAAACTGATTGTGTATCCATATCCTGTGTTTGCGGTCGGCTTCGGCTGTGGCGGCTCCTCTTTTACTTTTTTGGTGTAGCTATAACTTATCCCTGTCTGCACCGGAAGTTTAAAAGCGATCTGCGTGCGGATGGTAGCCGTTACACGCAGTCCGCGGTTTTTGGCTTTGCCATATTTTAGCAGATTCACCAGCCGCAACGCTTCTTCATCGCACCCATAGCCGATGCCGTGCGTTACCTCCGAAAAAACCACATGCCCGTTCCCATCAACCCTGAACCGAACGAATACCCTGCCTTCAATTTTATTTTCGAGCGCTGCCGCCGGGTACTGCAAATGCTTATGAATGAACTCCCGGAAGGCTTTTTTGCCACCGGGATATTCGGGCATATCAATAAATCTTTTCTCTTTGCGGCCTTCTTTCATAATTGCAAAAATAGGCAAATACTTTCCGGTACCATCAAAGCTTTTTTTGGCTCCGAACAGTTTTTGATTATTTTTGTTCCCTCACGCACAATCAACTATTCACTTACCTAATAAAATTTTGACTATGCTTAATTTTTCAATCACTCCGGAGCAGGAAAAAATCAAAGAGAAATACCGCGATTTCGTGGAACACTGGGTTATTCCCAACCGTTTAAAATACGACGAGCTGGCGGAGTTTCCGTGGGATGTCGTTAAGGCTGCTTATCGCGAAGGTATTATGAACGGCCCCATGCCTATTAAATATGGCGGCCACGATCACAGCCTGCTCGATGGCACCATTGCCAGCGAGGAGCTTGGCGCCGGCTGCATCGGTATCGGCATAAGCATCGATGCAAATACCCTGGCGCTGACGCCGCTTTATTTGGCCGCCAGCGACGAACAGAAAAATAAATATTTTGGTATCATCAACGAAGTGCAGGGGGTGGCCGCCTATTGCCTCACCGAGCCTAATGCCGGCAGCGACGTGCAGGGCATCAAGTCCACCGCCATCCGCCACGGCGACAAATACATCCTCAACGGACACAAGCGCTTTATCACCAATGCAGAAGCTTCTACTTTTCTCACTGTTTTTGCCATTACCGATCCCGAAAAAGGATCGCGTAGCCTTACCGCGTTTTTGGTTCCTACCGATTCGCCGGGAGTGGAGATGAAGCCTCGTTTGAAAAAAATGGGACAGAAAGCCAGTGTACAAAACGAAATCATTTTCACGGATGTAGAAATTCCCATAGCCAACCGCATCGGCGATGAGGGTTACGGTTTTATCATTGCCATGAAAACTTTCGATCGCACGCGCACGGGTGTAGCAGCACTGAGCTTAGGCAATGCCCGCGCTGCTTACGAAACCGCCAAAGAATGGACTAAAAACCGCAAGCAATTTGGCAAACCCATTGCCGCCAATCAGGCCATCGCCTTTATGCTGGCCGATATGGCTACCAAGATCGAAAATGCACGCCTGCTTACCTGGTATGCTGCCTGGGCTTACGACAACGATACCCGAAAGCTCAACAAGCTCTCGGCAATGTCCAAACTGTACGCTTCCGATATTGGTATGGAAGTTACCACCGACGCCGTTCAGGCCATGGGTGGCGACGGCTATACATGGGATTTTGCTGTGGAAAAAATGATGCGCGACGCCAAGCTTTGCCAGATTTACGAAGGTACCAACCAAATTCAGCGGCTGGTGATTTCAAAGGCAATCCTCAAGGAATAAAATCCGTATCCTGGATTAATTATATCGATAATGCGCATGGCAGGCGCCTTCGCTCGAAACCATGCAGGCACCCACGGGGTCTTGTGGCGTACACACGGTGCCAAAGAGTTTACAGTCAGCGGGCGATTTTACGCCTTTTAATATCTGTCCACAAATACACCCTTTGGGTTCGCGGGTCGCTTCGATATCGACTGCAATATTTTCGGCATCCAGGTCGGCATATTTTCCTTGAAGTTTTAAACCACTGTCGGGTAGTATGCCCAGTCCGCGCCACCAGTCGTCGCGGGGTTCAAAAATTTCGGCCACAAGTTGCTGTGCTTTTGGATTACCTTCGGGAGGTACGGCACGCCGGTATTGTATTTCCACCCTGGGAGCTTCATTTTCGATTTGCTGCACCAGCATATAAATAGCCTGCAAAAGATCAAGTGGCTCAAATCCGGATATTACCACGCCAACCCGGTATTTTTCGGCCAGATGCTGATACATGCCGCTACCGGTGATGGCGCTCACATGCCCGGGGCCGATGTACCCGTGGATGTTCACACCTTCGTCGATGAGAGCGGCCATGGCTGGCGGCATCACCTTGTGTGAGCTGAGGAAAAAGAAATTATTGATTTTTTCTTGATGCGCTATTTGTATTCCGGCAGCGCTACCGGGAGTAGTGGTTTCAAAACCTATACCCGGGAAAACGATGCGTTTTTCCGGATTTTTTTTTGCCAATGTAAGGGCGTCGATGATGCTATAAACAATGCGCACATCGGCGCCACGGGCTTTCTCGCTGTCGAGCGAAGAGGATGATCCCGGAACCCGGATCAGGTCGCCAAAAGTTGTAATGATTACATCAGGAAGCCGCGCCAGGGCGATGGTATGATCGATAAAGCGGCGGCTGGTGACGCACACCGGACAGCCAGGACCCGACAAAAGCCGGATGGTTGGCGGCAGCAGCGCGGGAATACCATATTTTCGGATTGCCATCGTGTGTCCGCCGCACACCTCCATCAGATTGATGGATCGGGTGGAGATGGCTTTGATTTTATCAGCAAGCGCCAGCACCAGTTTTTTATCTCTGTATTCGTCAATGTATTTCACAAGGTCATACTTTTACATTAGTATCAGTCCATGAAGTAATCATAACATTTTAATTATTTGGGCTAAAACCCACTATATTTTTTTTGCTTTTACCCCCGGACATCCGGGGTTGGTGATCAGTTGGCTACAAAAAATATCCAATTTAAAATTCATTCTCCATTAACATTCTGTCTTCGGCTGTAATAATGCTGCGAATCGCCCCATTCGCCCAGCGCTACCTGGCAGCCGGCGCTTTCGATAGAAACTTTGAGATTGGCCAACTGGCTTTCGGTTTCTTCGTGCAGGTTGGGCTTGTTGGCATACAACTGATAACCTTCCCTGTATTTGAGCGGGGTAAGATTGGGCATAATCACGTTGGCGCCAACGGTGAGCGCTCTTTCGCGGCCTTGCGGGTGCAGCGTTTGCATGGCAGTGGTGGCAGCAATGTTGATGTCGGGCATCATAATGCGCAGCAATGCCACCATTTTCATCGACAGTTCAAAGCGCTCATCGGCAGGCAGCAACAGGTGGCGATATTTATAAAGTGGCGTAGCTTCGTGCGCTATGTAAGGCCCCATGCCCACCATGTCGATATTTTGATTTTTGATAAAAAGCAGGTCGTCGGCAAGATGACCGATGGTTTGAAAAGGCAGGCCAATCATCACGCCGGTGCCGGTTTGGTAGCCGCAATCCTGCAAAAGTTTTAGAGCATCGAGGCGCTTGTCGAAACTATGCAACGGATCGTCGGGGTGCATCTTTTGATACAGATCGCGGTTGGATGTTTCGATGCGCAGCAGATAACGATGTGCTCCGTTTTGTTGCCAGAGCTTTAAAGTCTCAGCGGTTTGCTCGCCCAACGACAGCGTTACGTGGAGTTCGCCCCGGGTTGCATCGCGTATCTGCGAAAGCAAGAAGGCAATTTTTTCCACAAAGATTTTATCATTTCTTTCGCCCGCCTGCAACACCAGCGATCCGAAGTTGTTGCGATGTGCCAGCAAAGCGGCTTCTATAACTTCTTCGTCGGCGAGGGTATAACGTTTTACGTTTCTATTGCCGCGACGTACGCCGCAGTAAAAGCAGTTTTTGGCGCAGCGGTTCGAGTATTCAATCAGTCCGCGGTAATAAACCTTATTGCCCACAGCCTCCTGTTTTACTTGCTGCACCTGCCGGTACAATTCCTCCAGTTCGGCGCCCCGGCTCAACAAAAGTTTGGTGATCGTTTCTTTATTAATAATTTCTAATGTCATGGTTCAGTAGCAAAAGTACTTCTGCTGGTTGTTAAAAAAAAAGTTAGTTTTTTTCTAAAGATAAAAAAGGAGCCACGGATCTTTCGTAAATGCCATGCAGCCAGGCGATGGCCATACCGTAATTGGTTACAGGTATGCCGGCTTCTACGGCAGGCCGCAGGCGACCGGCAATTTGTTTGCGGGTAATCATGCAGCCACCGCATTGCACCACCAGCGCATATTCATGGATGTCGCGCGGAAGGTTGTCGAGGCCTGCCACGGTGTCGAATTCGAGTCTTTTTCCGGTTTCTTTTCTCATCCAGTTGGGAATCTTTACACGGCCAATGTCGTCGCACGAAACATGATGGGTGCACGATTCGAGGATCAGCACGCGGTCGCCATCTTTTAGATCAGCAATTTTGGGTGTGCCTATCAGGTAATTATCAAAGTCGCCTTTGTGGTGGGCCAGCATAATGCTGAAGCTGGTGAGCGGGATGTTGCGCGGGATGATCTTGCTCACCATCCCAAATGCCTGACTATCGGTGATCACGAGTGTTGGTTGCGGTTTGGCATGTTTCAGATAATGCCTCAATTGGTTTTCGCGAAGGAGAATAGCCACCGCATGATTATCGAGGATGTCGCGTACGGCCTGCATTTGCGGCAAAATCATTCTACCTTCCGGTGCTTCACTATCGATGGGCGTCACCAGCAGCACAATGTCGTCGGGGGCAAGCAGGTCGCCCAGCATCGACTTGGTGGTGTATGCCGATTCCGGCACCAGCCGCTGTATGGCTTGTATCACCTCCGCCATGGCGTCGGGTTGTACCACACTAAAGTCGATGATGATACAGGGTTCGGTGGCCGTAATCTTTTCGCGCGCTATTCCCGACAAAGGCTCCACATCGCTTTTGTTGTGGATGATAAAAAAGGGAAGATCGAAAGATTTGAATTCATCAACCAAACTTTTCTCGTATTCGCCAAACATGTTGTTGGTGATAACGAGCACAGCCAGGTCGATGGTTTTGATGATGGCACGGGTGCGGGCAATACGTTTGACGCCCAGCTCGCCGGTATCGTCGATGCCGGCAGTATCCACCAAAACGGAGGCGCCGATACCAGGAATCTCTATCGACTTTTTTACCGGGTCGGTGGTGGTTCCTGCCATAGCGCTCACAATGGCTACTTCCTGCCCCGCCAGTGCATTGATGATGGAGCTTTTGCCATTGTTGCGCCGCCCGAAAATACCCACATGGGGTTTGGCATCTTTTCCTTTGTTCATAATTGATTAAATTATTTTGGCAAATCTACAGAAAACAAAAAGGAAGCAGCAGTGCACCTTTTTCCAAAGATTATTTTTACTTTATTTGCAATTACAAATACCATCAACGAAATAAACACTACTATGAAACTATTACGTACCACGTTGCTTCCGATGATTTTGCTGGCTTTTATCTTGTCTGGCAGCCTTTGCCTCAGTGGGCAGGCCGGTTTGCATTTCAAAAATCTAACCATTGAAACACCAGCCAACGCCAACGATTATTTGGCTACAGCCAATATTGCCGACGAACAAATGTTTAACGGAAGTTTTTATAAAATCGTTCAGTTTGAACAAATTCCTACCGTCGATCAGCGGCAAGAGCTTGCGATGGCAGGCATTCGTTTGCTCGACTACATTCCCGAAAAGGGCTACTTTGCTGCTTTTCGCAATGATTTTACCCACGTAGATGCTGACGCTTTTCAGATGCGTAGTATCATCGACATTTCGCCTGCTATCAAACTGGCGCCCATGCTTTACGCGGGGAGCTATCCCGATTATGCTTTGCGTGCCAACGGAAAAATCAGCTTGCTTGTTAGCATCTTTCCCAATGTGGAAGCAGAAATTGCCTACCAGGCATTGCTAAAGCAAAATATAGAAGTTGCGGCCCCGGCGGAGGGTGCTGAATTTTTTAGTGTTATCTGTAATATTGATCAGATAAAACAACTGGCTGCTTTGCCTTTTGTAGTTTATCTGGAGCCAATGTATCCGGAGCCTGAGCCTGAAAACTACACCGGGCGCACATTGCATCGTGGCAATGCCATAGCTTCCGACCTGTCGGCCGGACGACATTATGATGGCACCGGCGTTAATGTAATGCTTCAGGATGATGGCAACATCGGGCCGCACATAGATTTTGCAGGACGCATCGGCAATCAATATGTAGGATATTTTGGTGGCGATCATGGCGATCATTGTGCCGGAATTATTGCTGCTGCCGGTAATATCGATCCACACGCGCGGGGCAATGCTTTTGGAGCAACGCTTTATGTTTATGGTGCTGCACCCGAATATCCCGGCTTTACGCAAATACCATCTCATTATTTTAGTAATCAAATCAGAGTTACTTCTACCTCTTACAGCAATGGTTGTAATGCCGGCTATACCTCGCTTGCGCGCCTGCTCGATGTACAGATTAATTTATATCCTGCCCTGATGCACGTGTTTTCGGCGGGAAACGACGGCACGAGCGATTGCAACTATGGCGCCGGTCCGGGTTGGGGAAATATTACCGGCGGCCATAAAGTGGCTAAAAATGTGATGACGGTAGCCAACCTTGATGAGATGGATAATCTCTCCTCTTCAAGCAGCAGGGGTCCGGCACACGATGGACGCATAAAACCCGACATTTCTGCCAAAGGCTCCGATGTGTATAGCACCTTACCCGATGATGAATATGGTTTCAAATCCGGTACTTCTATGTCGTGTCCGGGTGTTGCCGGTGTAATGGCGCAACTTTTCGATGCATATCGGCAGCTCAGTGGTGGCACCGACCCACTGGGCGGATTGCTGAAAGGAATTGTGCTAAACACTGCCGAAGATTTAGGTAATCAGGGTCCCGACTTTCGTTTTGGCTGGGGGCGTATCAATGCCTTGCGTGCCGTGAAAGTGCTTGAAGACAGTCGCTATGATTCGGCTACCATCGAAACCGGACAAACGCTTATCCATAACTTTGAAGTACCAGAAAATACAGCACAAATGCGTGTGATGGTTTATTGGACAGATTACCAATCATCCGTAAATACCAACTGGGCATTGGTCAACAACCTCGACATTACTGTTGCTGATCCAGAAAGTACGGTTTGGCAGCCCTGGGTGCTTAATCATTATCCTCATCCCGACAGCCTAAACAAAACAGCCATTCGAGGCATCGACGACCGGAACAACATGGAACAGGTGACGCTGGATGCGCCTGCTGCCGGAACTTACAGCCTTTCCGTAGAAGGAACCAACGTGCCGCAGGGACCACAGAAATATTACATCATTTTTGAATTTATTCCGGAAGCGGTGGTTTTGACCTATCCGGCAGGTGGTGAACAATTGACGCCGGGAACAAAGGAACTGATTCGTTGGGATGCATTCGGAAATGACGAAACTTTTAATATCGAACTCTCGATAGACAACGGGACTACCTGGGAGCTGGTGAAAGATAATATTGCCGCAAACGCGCGTGCATTTGAGTGGGATGTTCCCAATGCTGCCAGTGGGCAGATATGGATGCGCATTTCGCGCGGCGAATATACTTCGCAGACGCCCGGCGCTTTTTCTATCATGGCCGTGCCCCGCAGTCTGGCCATCGACTGGGCTTGTGAAAATGCGCTGCACCTAAGCTGGATCGAAGTGCCCGAAGCTACCGAATACACCATTTACCAACTGGGCGAAAAATATATGGAACCCATCGCCACTACTACCATCAATTCTTTTATTGTTGATAATATCAATTCGTCCGGTACATTCTGGTTCAGCGTAAGTGCCAGTGGCTTAAATGACGCGAAGAGTATGCGTGCCAATGCCATAAAGAAAAGCCCGGGAACCTTTCAGTGCCATCAGAGCGACGCCTGGCTTACGGCTGCTCCATCAGTGGATTGGGGGCTTTTCCAGTCGTGCATGAATATCGAAGCACTCGAAGTGACAGTAGAGATGAAAAATTTTGGTATCGAACCCATTACAGATCCTGAATTTGGCTTTCAGCTTGATGAAGGGGTAGTTATTGTGGAAACCTATTTCGGAACTATTCAACCGGATTCTTCCATTTTGTTCACCTTTAGCGACCCCATCAGTATTGTGGAAATTGGCGAATATGTACTCAAGACGTGGGTAAGCTATGCTTCCGACGAAAATCCTGACAACAATCTGCTTGTCACAAACCTTGAAGTAATTGAAGGCGCCGTATTTTTGCCAGGCAATACGCAAACTTTTGAAAATTTCGAAAATTGTATTCCTGCGCCGCTGTGCGAACTCCTCAACTGCCCGTTGTCAGAAAACTGGATTAATCTTACTAACCAGGAAAAGGATGATGTGGACTGGCGCGTGTGGCATGGTGGTACCAGCACTTACAATACAGGCCCTTCGGCCGATCATACCACCGGCACCAGCGACGGGAAATATCTATACACCGAACCTTCTGTGATATGTTTTGATAAGTTGGCCACCATGATGTCGCCGTGTATCGATTTGACCAATGGAGTGAGTCCGGCGCTCGATTTTTGGGTACATGCCTATGGCGCCGATATTGGCCGTTTGCATGTAGATATTTTCGATGGCTCTGCAACCCGGCGCGACATTATGCCGCCTATCATTGGCAACCAGGGCAACGAATGGAAAAATATAGTAGCTGACCTGACCGAATACAACGGCAAAAAAATAGGACTCCGTTTTAGGGTTTATACCAGTGGCGGCCAGCGTGGCGACCTGGCTATCGACGATATTGCAATTACGGATGTTACCGCTATTGGTAATCACAACATAGGCGATGGAGCATTAAATCTTTATCCCAACCCCACCAATGGATTGGTGAATGTAACCCTTGAAAATGCCGGCACGGAAAAGTTTGCGCTTGAAGTTCTCGATATTTATGGTCGCACTGTTTATACCAAAGCATTTGCGCCGATTGACGGACGTATCGTGCATGCGCTCGATTTGTCGGGTTTGCCAGGGGGTGTTTATTTTGTCAGGCTTGTCTCGCAAAGCAATTCTTATAATACCAAGCTAACGATCCGGTAGTCGTCTTTTTCGGGTTTGCCGGAAGGATAGCTAACCCAAACCTTCAGATTTCGTAACACCGACTGAAGGTTTGGGTTTATTAATAAAAAAACTTGTCGAATTCAAGAAGAACTTCGTTATGATGAAACAAGCTACACCAGACTTTCTAATAGAAAAAGCCAATTACAACAAGCCTGTGGTGGTGGTTTATGATGCACCTTCCGACACGCATTTTGGCGAGATCGTCGAACTGAAAGCGCAGGGGCGTGTATGTCTTTTTGCCCATTACAAAAATTGGATGAATGGTAAAACGCTTCGTCTGACGGCCACTAATTTTGGCTGCGGTGGCTGCGGCACATGGTTTTTTGGTGTGCAGGGGCGCAACCGAGAGAGCTACATTAGTTTTCTGACTGACGACGAAGGCTTGAAAGCCAACCACGAGCTGATGGGTGAGTGGTTTGATAATGCTAAACGTTATCAGCCAGCACACGATTCCATTTTCGTGGGTCCATATCATGCCGATTCAGTGGCTTTCGCCAAAACCTTTACCTTTTTTGTAAACCCCGATCAACTGAGTATTTTTATAGCGGCCGCCAATTATTTTGCTGCACCTTCTTTGCCCGATCCGGTGAAGGTGCAGTTTGGCTCCGGCTGCTCCGAGTTGCTGCCCCATCTGTCCGAAATCACACATCCACAGGCTACCATTGGCAGCACGGATCTGGCCATGCGCAAATATCTGCCACCCGACATGATGGCGTTTACGGTAAACAAACCCATGTTCGACAACTTTTGCCGCCTCGACGATACCAGCTTTTTGAACAAGCCTTTTCTGGAGGGTCTGAAAAAGGCACGCGGAGGTGCTTTGATTTAATGGCTGTAATGCTTTGGTTTTTTTTAATGGAAATGTTAGAAATCATTGGGTGCGTTTTACCTTCATCAAAAATTAACAAACCTTCCCTCTCTTCTTCCGGCTACTTTCCCATAATCGTATCAGCCGAAAGTTTGAAATAGTTGGCAGGGTCGATGCCGATAATTTCGACCGAGGGTTGAAAAATAAGCCCTTTGTGCGAAGTCTTAAAAGCTGTTGATAAGAGTTCCAGAGCTGCGTTGCCCATTTTTCCAATTTCTGCTGCGCTCCGGCCTTTCAGAATTTTTATTTCGAGGTGTGCGAAAGCATGTGCTGCGTTGCCATTAGCAACATAATAGTTTTTGTGGCGTACCAGCCGGCTCTTGCAGTTGAGCAAACTGATACCCAGATCGGAAACGAGCATTTGGTGAAGCTCAGCAAAGAACTTCGGGAAATGATCATCCGACATTGGCAGATTGTCTGAAAGTTCGAGGGTGATGTGCGGCATAGCGTTATTGTTTTTTTTGAATTTATGACCTGAACGAAAAATTAAGAAACGGATGCAAAATTATGAAATTAAATCTTCTGAAACCTTCGTCGGTGGCTGTTTACATCTGATTAACACAACCGTTAAACTTAGTTAATTGAGAAATTATTTATTTTGATCATAAACTATAATTCTATTTTTGCGTTCGACAAAGAACTAAAAACTAAAAAGCATAATTTATGAAACGTTTACTTACAACCGCTGCAATAGTATTATTCTCGATGATGATGATGCACGCTGTTGCGCAAAATGGTGGCGAGATAGTCACCGGAAATGAAGTGGGCAACGACATTGGTAATTTTGAAGCCAAAGGTATGGATGGCAACATTAAAAAGCTATCGGATTTTAGAGGCGAAATGGTTTTGGTGGTGCTTTGGAACTCTAAATGCGGCCACTGCGTTACCGAGAACAAATTTTATCAGGAAGCTTACAATCAGTTTCACGACAAGCAATTTACAAAAGGCAAAGGTTTCGATGTTTACCAGATAGGTCTCGACAAAGAAGAATCTACCTGGAAAGAATATATCGAAGCCAACGATTTCCCTTACAAAACTCACGTGTATGTTCTCGATAGCTGGAAAGACCCTGATGTGCGGTTCTTTGGCGTAAAAAACCTACCCGGAACTTTTCTTCTCGATGCCGATGGCATCATTCTCGAAAAAGGTTTTAGCGGCAAAGAGCTACCTGCACTGTTAGAAAAATACCAAAAAAAGTAGCGAATTATTTTTCAGGGATTTGTATAGCTAAAAAATAATTGTACTTTTGCAGCCCTAAAATTTAGGGCTGTACTATTTTACTGAAGCATAAAAAATTAATTGGATAATGGCAAATCATAAATCGGCTTTAAAGCGTATCAGAGCATCCAGGGCAAGAAGAACCCTCAACAGTTATTATGCAAAGACGATGCGCAACATGGTCAAGAAGTTTAGAAGTCTCGACGATAAAGCAGCAGCACAGGAGCAATATCCCAAGCTGGCTTCGATTATCGACAAAAATGCGAAGCGTTCGATCATTCATCGCAACAAAGCCGCCAACCTGAAGTCGAAGCTCGCCAAGCGCGTGAGTGCTTTGTAGTAAGCGGTAGTTTTTATTAAAAAAATAGATAGCCTCTCTGCCTATGCGCAAGGGGCTTTTTTCGTATTTTCGCGTTACTAACCTTTAACGCGAAAATTATGGAACCTTACTCTGGTCACGGCGCCATCCCGCAATGGGCCGAAAGCGATCGCCCACGCGAAAAACTCCTGCTCAAAGGCAAAACAGCCCTCACCGATGCCGAACTACTCGCCATCCTTCTCCGTTCAGGAACTCCCAACCAATCGGCTATCGATCTCTCCAAACAAATCCTCGACTCCGTAAGCAATAACCTGATAGGCCTCTCCAGACTTACTGTGTCGGACCTCACACAATTTAAAGGAATTGGCGAAGCCAAAGCCATTACTGTGCTGGCTGCCCTGGAACTGGGGCGCCGCCGGCGGGGTGCCGAGGCCATGGATCGAAAAACCATTACCTCCAGCGCTGATGCGTATGAAGTCCTGCAGATGCACATCGGCGACATCGACTACGAACAGTTTGCCATCATAATGCTCAACCAGGCCAACAAAGTGCTGAAGGTGGAAAACATAAGCGAGGGCGGCATTACCGGAACGGTGGTAGATCCCAAGCGAGTGTTTCGCACTGCTCTCACCAATAACGCCATTAATATCATCCTGGCACATAATCACCCGTCGGGAAGCCTAAAGCCCAGCAAACATGATCTGGAACTGACGCAGAAACTCAAAAAAGCCGGCGAATTTTTACAAATCATGGTGCTCGATCATCTCATCCTGGGTGATAATAAGTTTCTTTCGATGGCCGATGAAGGATATTTTTGATAATTTTATTGGATTAGAAATAAGATTCTCATTCCGTAGCCCAGGCGTTCACGCCTGGGTACGGGATACAGCATATTCAATCATCTCCTCGTAAATGTGCCGCCAGCCGGCCCATCGCTTTTGATTGCTTAGCGATTCGTTGTGCCACAAGCTGATGAAGGTGCCGTCCACGGCTTTTACTTCATCAATCAACAGCTTAATAATGTCCAGCGACTGCTCCGGGGTTTTGTACAAATAATCTTTGAGGGTTCCTTCCATCACCTGAAAAGGATGTATCAGTAGTTTGGTGACAGTTTCCATATCCAAATCATAAAAATAAAACGGATCGCAGATACCGGCGCGGAAGCCTGGTTCGGAGGCATAGCCCATGGTATAGTCGTCGGTGATGTCGAGTTGGATGAGGTTACGATAGGTGGAAGGGAAGTTAAGCCGGAGGAAATGTTGCCGGCTTTGGGTGATTTCGCGGTTGAGAATACGGTTGAGACGATCAATTTCGATTTTTAGTTTTGGAAAATTCTCTCCTGAGGCCACCGACGGGTGAATGCCTACCTGCGCATAATCGGCCAGCGACTTGACGAGCACCTGAAAATGCCGGCTTGTCACCGGCAGATTCTTATCAAGTTTACCGTAATCGGCCAGCAGGATGAAGTAGATGGGCTGAAGCAGATACTTTCTCTGAATATTCAGTTGGTAATTATAGGTATCAAAAGGGTCTTTCAGCAGCCCAAGGATAACTTTGATGCGCTCGGAAATTTCCCGGAATTCAAATCTGGAAAGTGCCGAAACAATGCCTCCAATGGTGCGCACAGCTCCTTTGTATTTATAGGCATAGGCCGAATCGATGTCGATGGTAGGAATAAATTGGTAATATCGTTTTTCAAATTGCAGCTCTGGGAAGCGCTGGGATAGGATGGCTTTAATTTTTTGCGCCCAAATGTTTACCACCGGCTTGCGCAAAAATTCCTTACGCCCGGCAAAGCTCTCGGCCGCCTCAAAACGCCCAAAGCGGTCGCGCATGTAGGGCAAATACTCTTCGTAGCGCGTCACCAGATAAAATGCTGCTGCAAATAAATCGAAAGGCAGCGCCGATTTACTATGATAAACGGGATAAAAAGCTGCATTTTTTTCATGAATGAAATAATTCAAATCCTGCCCTTCGATGCCGGTTTTGAACAGCAGGTCGGAGGATTGGAAAAACAACTCCTGGCCAAAAGGGCTGCCGGCATAGCTGAACTTGGCTTCCGTGCTGGCAAGGAAGAGTTCGGTATTGCTGGTAAGTTCAAAAGGTGTTGCCAACAATTGCCCGAAATACAGGTTGAAAATATATTTGATCCTTTTGGTGATTTTTGGCGTGTAAATGAGCAGCATACCTGTAGGTTTTATTTTTCAATCGTCAAAAGTAGCAAATTACTACCAGCCAAAAGCAATGCCTTTTGCGGCCATTGTGAATAAAAACTATGACCCTTTAGCGTATTAAAGCATTACTTTTGGGCTTTGATTTTTTTAAAAACCTATGGATAATTTTCTGGTTTCAGCACGCAAGTATCGCCCGGATACTTTTGCCTCGGTAGTAGGGCAGGATCATGTAACGCGAACGCTCAAAAACGCCATTCGCAGTGGTCAACTGGCGCAGTCGTTTTTATTTACCGGTCCGCGTGGCATTGGCAAAACCACCTGTGCCCGCATCCTGGCCAAAACTATCAATTGTGAAAACCTTACCGCCGACATCGAGCCTTGCAACCAATGTGAATCGTGTGTTTCTTTTAATAAAAACACCTCTTTCAACATCCACGAGCTGGATGCGGCCTCCAACAACTCTGTCGAAAACATCCGCAGCCTTATCGATCAGGTGCGCGTGCCGCCGCATCATGGCAAATACAAGATTTATATCATCGACGAGGTGCACATGCTTTCTTCGCAGGCTTTCAATGCGTTTTTGAAAACGCTGGAAGAGCCGCCGGCTTACGCCAAATTTATCCTCGCCACCACCGAGCGCCACAAAATTATCCCCACCATTTTATCGCGCTGTCAGATTTATGATTTCAAGCGCATCTCCGTGGATGACATCGCACAACACCTGCGCTTTGTAGCCGATAGTGAGAAGGTGCAAGCTGAAGAGGAGGCGTTGCAGATAATAGCTCAAAAAGCCGATGGCGCTTTGCGCGATGCACTCTCTATCTTCGATCAGTTGGTAAGTTTTACAGGCAAGGATTTGAAATATAGCATGGTGGTGGAAAGTCTGAATGTGCTCGACTACGATTACTATTTCACCATCACCAGCCACCTGGTGCATGGGCAACTGCACGACGCCTTGCTGGTGTTGGATAAAATCATCGATTCCGGTTTCGATGGTCAGCACTTTCTTTCGGGGCTGGGCAGCCACCTGCGCGATCTGCTAATAGGCCAGGACGAACGCACCGTAAGATTACTGGAGGTAGGCGAAAAAATTAAAGCCCGCTACCGCGAACAAGCCATTGCCACCGATCAGGCTTTCCTTTTGCGTGCACTCGACATTGTGCAGAAAACAGATTACACCTACAAAACTACCAACAACAAACGGTTACAACTGGAGATAGCGTTGATGCAAATTGCAGCGCCGGCAATGGGCGCTACCACACCTGCTGCAGCAACTACCGGAGGTGCATCAGCCGAGGTTGCAAAAAAAAAAGTAGTAGCTGAGTCTGAACCGGCAGTCACTCCTACGCCAGCATCTCCTGCGCCACTATATTCCCACCCAAAATCAGAACCTACTCCGGTTGTCGCCCCACCCAAACTGCCGGAAACAATTAAGGTGGCATCACCAAAAAGTTCAAATCCGGCCAAGGACTTTATTCCAGGCTCCATTTCTATCAAAGATGACATCGAACCAGCCGTGGAGAAGGAAGAAGAAGAAGAAAGTCTTTTCGACTATGAATCTGAAGAGTTTCGGCTGGCGCCAAAATTTGGAAAAGAAGAATTGATAATTGCCTGGCGGGAAATGATTAATCAAATTACCGACGACAAGCCCGACCTGCGCTCTACATTACTTTCAGCATCGCCCGATCCTGCTGATAATTTCGTGGTGACTTTTGAGGTGAGTAATTTGATACAGCAAGTAAAGATTGGCGAAAACAAACATGATATTGTTCCTTTTTTACGCGATCATCTCAACAACCGTTTTGTTACACTTGATGTAATTGTATCAAAAGTAGCTCCTACCGATGCTCCGCCGGTAACTGCCGAGGAGAAGTTTAGGCACATGGCTGCCAAAAATCATGCACTCATCGACTTGCAAAAAAAGTTTGAACTCGAACCTTAGTCGGCAAGATGGTCCGCAAGTTATTTATTCACCTGTGCCCATTGCGGAAAAATATTGATGTCGATGCCGAACACCAGGCTTCCCAGCCAATAGGTCATTAGTGTGATGATGATGGCTCCGGCAAAATTAAGCGCAAGCCCGTTTATCGCCATTTGCCGCACGGTGATGTGGTTGGTGCCAAACACGATTGCATTTGGAGGTGTGGCCACCGGAAGCATAAAAGCCATCGACCCGGAGAGCGTTGCCGGCAGCATAAAAAGCAGCGGATTGGTTTCGGTGGTAATGGCCATACCCGCCAAAATGGGCAGTATCATTTCCGTGGTGGCCGTATTGCTGGTAAGTTCTGTAAGAAAAGTCATCAACAAGGCAATGGTTAGGATGATCACGAGTGGATGATAATTGGTTACCCACATCATCTGACTGCCGATCCACACCGAAAGCCCTGATTCTTTAAATCCCGATGCCAGCGCAAAGCCCCCTCCAAAAAGCAGGATAATGTTCCACGGAATTTTTCGCGCCACCTTCCACTCCATGATGCGGCTGGCAGCAGCGGTGCGCGCCGGAATGGTGAAAAGTAAAATGGCAACCAGAATGGCACTGGTGCCGTCGTTGATATATTTGCTCTCCGGGAATATCCCCGACCAGCCATGAATGACAAACAGCCCTGTATCAATGTCGGCGCGGAACAGCCATAATACGGCTACCAGCACAAAAGCCACAAAAACCACTTTCTCCTCGTACGCGGTTTTGCCCAATAAACCAAGCTGCTGGCGGAATACATTCCTATCGATATCCATCCAGCCGGTGCGTGGTTTAAAAATCAGATAAAGATAAGCCCACGTAAAACCAAAGATGACGATGCTCACCGGCAGTGCAAAGACAAACCATGAAGCAAAGGATATTTCGGGAGCCTGCGGGAAGTAAATCTGAAATATTCGTGAAAACGAAAGATTAGGCGGTGTGCCTACCAGCGTGGCTATTCCGCCAATAGAGGCGCTATATGCCACACCCAGCAACAGCCCGGTGGTATAGCCAGCTACATTTCTGCGCCCGATTAGCTCTTCAAGTTTGCTGATAATGGATAGTAAAATAGGAATCATCATCATGGCAGTAGCCGTATTGGATATCCACATCGAAAGGAAGGCCGTGGCAAGCATAAAGCCGAGAAGGATACGACCAGGGCTTACGCCGGTAAACATGAGAATATGCAAAGCGATGCGGCGGTGTAAATTCCAGCGCTGCATGGCCAGCGCAATGATAAAACCACCGATAAACAGAAAAATAACATGATTGAAATAAGTGGCCGAAACGCTGTTGCCATCCATGATGCCAAGCATCGGGAAAAGAACCACCGGCAGCAGTGCCGTAATGGCCAGCGGCACAATTTCGGTAATCCACCAAACCGCCATTAGCAGCGCCACGGCCAGGGTGTAGCTTACCAGCGGATTGTCGGCATCGAGTTTTACGAAGAATATCAGCCACATGCTCACAAGCGGCGTCACCACGAAACCGATAAAGTTTTTTGTTTTCATCAGGAGGAAAGGCGCTCTTTGGTTGACGGCTCTGCGAAGATAAATTTTATTTGTAAAATAGTGTTAGCTGGCCTCACTTTTCAATAGAGGAGATTTGGCTTTTTAATGTTTAGTTTTGCTGCAAATTTCGGCTTCATGTTGCTGATTGCTTTTTATTTGGCGAGAGATGAATTCATTATTAACAAAACAAAATCGAAAATACATATGAAAAAATTGGTAGTAGTAGCTTTGGGTGGTAATGCTTTGTTGCGTGGCGACCAAAAAGGAACCATCGACGAGCAGGAACTAAATGCTTTTGAAACCAGCGAAAAGCTGCTGGTACTGATTCGCCAGAATGATTATAACATGGTGATTACCCACGGCAACGGACCCCAGGTGGGAAATCTGCTGTTGAATAATGCTGCCGGCAACAAACTTTATGGTTTGCCCGAAATGCCCCTCGACATTTGCGTTGCCTATTCGCAGGGTTTTATTGGCTACGTTATCGAGCAGCAATTGCGCAATGTGCTGCTACAACAGGACCTCGACCGCGATATTCTTACCATTATCACCCAGGTGCTGGTAAACAAAGATGATCCGGCTTTTAACAATCCTACAAAACCCATCGGCCCTTATTATACCAAAGAAGAAGCCGACAAAATCACGAAAGACAATGGGTCGGTATTTGCCCAGGATCCACGCGGCAGAGGATGGCGCAAAGTGGTAGCCTCGCCCAAGCCATTGGTTATTAATAATAAAAAATCGATAGAGAAGATAGCCCGCGAGGGCACCATTGTGGTGGCTGTTGGCGGTGGCGGTATTCCTGTTTTTTATAAAGAAGAAAACCTGCTACAAGGCATCGATGCCGTGATCGACAAAGACCTGGCCTCAGCACTTCTTGCCGCACAAATCAATGCCGACAAGCTTTTCATCCTTACCGATGTTCCCAAAGTTTGTATCCATTACAATACACCCCAGGAAAAAGCCATCGATCGCATGACCATCGCTGATGCCAAGCGGTATCTCGATGAGGGTCATTTTGCCGAAGGAAGTATGGCCCCCAAAATCAGAGCAGCCATTTATTTTGTCGAGCACAGCGGCAAAGATGCCATCATTACCCAAACAACCAAGCTCGGCATCGACGATGGAGGCACCCGGGTGGTGATGATTTAAAAAGATATTCACAAATAGTTATTGATAAAAACGCTTTAAATTTTATTCATTATGGCTTTTAATTTAAGAAACCGAAACTTCCTGAAGTTGCTGGATTTTACTCCACAGGAGATCAAATTTATGCTCGATCTTTCAGCCGACCTGAAAAAGGCAAAATATGCCGGCACCGAACAAATGCGCCTGAAAGGCAAAAATATCGTGCTGCTTTTCGCCAAAGACAGTACCCGCACACGGTGTGCTTTCGAGGTTGCAGCTCTCGATCAGGGAGCGCACGTTACCTTCATCGGGCCTTCAGGTTCACAAATGGGCAAAAAAGAATCGATGAAAGATACCGCCCGCGTGCTGGGTCGCATGTACGACGGCATCGAATATCGCGGGTATGGTCAGGACATCGTGGAAGAACTCGGCAAGTATGCCGGCGTCCCCGTATGGAATGGTCTTACCACCGAGTTTCATCCTACGCAGATATTGGCCGACTTCCTCACCATGCAGGAGAATTCGTACAAACCGCTACACAACATCTCTTTTGCCTACCTGGGCGATGCGCGCAACAACATGGGCAACTCGCTGATGGTGGGTGCTGCCAAGATGGGTATGGACTTTAGAGCAGTGGCTCCTAAGCAGTTTCTTCCCGAACCAAAACTGGTGGAAACCTGCAACGCGATAGCAAAAACTACCGGCGCCAAAATCACCCTTACCGACAATGTTGCAGAAGGCGTAAAGGATGTCGATTTCCTTTATACCGATGTCTGGGTTTCGATGGGCGAGGCCGACGATGCCTGGAAAACCCGCATCGACCTTATGAAGCCTTATCAGGTAAATATGGATATGGTAAAGAAAACCGGCAACAAAGCGGTGAAATTTATGCACTGCCTGCCTGCTTTCCACAACCGCGAAACGGCAGTAGGAGAGGAGATTTATCAGAAATTTGGTATCGAATCGATGGAAGTATCCGAAGAAGTATTTGAGTCGAAAATGTCGATTGTTTTCGATCAGGCCGAAAATCGCCTTCACACTATCAAAGCTGTGATGGTGGCCACGCTGGGCAGTTAGGTCTTTTTGGAGTTATTAAATAAAAAAGCCGCTTTCCATTAAGGAAGCGGCTTTTTGTTTTGAATAGCCTTTCTGGTAACCAATTATTATTTAATCATCAGTTTGGTGCTGTAAATACCTTCTGCACTGTTGAGATTGAGCAGATAAATACCTTTGGATATTCCTCTGAGATCAAAACTGTGGACGTTGTTTCCGGTGGTGAGTTTCATGTTTCCTGTCAGAACTGCTTTTCCGGTAAGGTCGGTAATGCTCCAGATAGCTTCTGAGGGTTTATTAACAACCATTTGCAGCGTGGTACTTTCAGTGGCCGGGTTGGGATACAGCGTTACGTTTGTATTATCCAAATAATCGTTGATGCCGGTGCTGCCAATGGTTGTAAATGAATACACCTCGCTGAAGTCGCTGGTGTCGATGGCAGTGGCAGCAGACACGCGCCAGTAATAGGCCGTGTTGTTTTCGAGGGTTTGGATAACATTATAAAAAGGAGCTGTCTCGGCGTCGTTGGTTGGTTTGTAAGCTACATATGAATCAGTGAAGTCATCATTTTTGCTGTATTCTATTTTATAGGACGTAGTTCCTTTTATCTGACTCCACTTCAGTTGTGGCTTTACACTTACACTATCCATTCCGTTGGCCGGAGCCGAAAGCGTAACGGCTGCTGCGGTAGTAAAGTTGCGTGTTTCTGACCAATCGCTGGTATCGCGTACATTCTGTCCGCGCACATGCCAGTAGTATGTGGTGCCATACTTCAACAGCGGCGTGGGCACCTTTACGGAATCTACAAAATACATCAGCGCATTATTCCAGTTCTCGTTGATGTGTATTTGGTAGTCGTAGGTCTCGGTTCCGTCAAATACATCCCATCTCAGTTCAGGTTTTAATTCTGTAAGTGTGGCGCCATTGTTAGGTTTTTTTAGGGTCATGGTGGCCAAAGTCTCGAAGGTGCGCACTTCGCTCCATGCAGAAGTGTCGGTAGCATGCACTGCACGCATACGCCAGTAGTGTACTTGTCCGTAGTAAGCAAATTTGAGCAGAAATTCTTTTTGACCGGTTTGGGGTACAAAAATATTCCATATCGGGTTGGTGCCATTAAAAGCAACTGTATCAACCTGAATTTGATAATGCGTAAAGCCGGAAAGTTTGTTGGTGTTTCCTGTAAGTTTATTTTTCCACTTCAGGGTGATATCGGCTTCTTCGCCGGTAGCTTCATTGCCAGGCTTATCAAGTTCCAAAAAGTCGAATGTGGTAAAGCTGCGTGGTTCTGTCCAGCCCGATACATCTTCACCATCAATGGCACGGGCTTTCCAGAAATATTGTGTCTGGAACAGCAGGCAGCAGGTTTGATAAGCCGAATAGGGCGTAAATTCATTAATAACTACATTGGTGAAATTTACGTCCGAAGCCACCATTATCTCGTAGCTTGTGGCATTTACCACGGCAGTCCAATCGAGAATAACATCGGGCATTTGTTTCACAGCTTCATTGGCAGGAGCCACAGCTTGTGGGGCATCCACACGAATCTGAGCCTGAAGTAGGGTTGTGGTAATGAAGATTGCTAATGCTATTGATAATATCTTTTTCATGTTGTATGCTATTTATTAATTTAACAAAACTACTTAACAATGAACTTGCTGCTGAATGTCTGATCTTCGGCACGCACAGTCACCATGTAAACGCCACTAATCAATTGGCTGCAGTCGATGCTGAACGTATTGTTGCCTTTGGTTTGGTTGGCCAATGCAATTTGCTGTACAACTTTGCCGGTGATGTCGAAAACCTGAACAGCAACACTGCCTGGTCTGCTCAACTGGTAGCTGATGTTTGTCTGGTTTACCACAGGGTTCGGGAAAATTGAGAGCGTCCCGTTTGCTTTGTTTGCACCAGTAAACTGATCATCTTCAATGCCGACATAATGATACGTATCATCGCGGAAAACGCCACGCCCGTAGGTCGCACAATAGATGTCGCCGTAGTTATCCACACCAGGATAAATGGTAGGTGGAATATCCGGGATGGGATTGTAGAGTACAAATTGATCTGTGTAGGTGGTCTGCTGATCAAGTTTCACTACCATGGCTTTGCCAATACCATCGCTGGCAAAAGTCCATTCCGGGGTTCCGCTGGTAAGATTCTCGGTAGCATAAATGCCATATTCGGTTCCGATGATTCCAATGGATGAGTTTTTCATCTCGATCACCGAAGAGTAAACCGGCGCTTTGGGCAGGTTGCCTGTAATGTCGGTAAATGTCATCGAGCCGTTGCTGGCCAGTGCGTTAGTCGATTGATACACATAGCTTTGGTTGCCATAATTGCCCAACGTAATAACGATGTGCTGCGGATTTTGCTGATCGACAGATATGGAGGTTATGTAACGCTCGGTGAACTCAGCAGGAATAATCTCGGCCACAGCCAACACGCTAAAGGGGCTGTCGATATCGCCGGAGCGTTTGTCGTAAGCATCTTTTAAATTGGAAACCCGATATATTCTTCCGTTTTCAGTTCCTACAAAAAGGTGGTTGGCATCACTCGACAAGGCCAGACACGAGGGTTTGGAGAAGTTGCCGGTGGTTTGCAAAACTTTCCAAATGTTTTTACGTCCGTCGTAGGTGGGGTTAAAAGTGATGGTGCTGTCGAATCTGATAAAGTCGTTGGTCATGAAAACGGCACTATGGGTAGCAATGAAAAGTTTGCTTTGTACAATGTCCTGAACCATGATAGAATCACCTGCCACCAGCGAGTCTTGTTCAAGTGTAGCATAAAACGGATAACCTTTGTCGCCTTCAAAACCTTTGTTAACACTGCGTACCACTATGGTTTCGCCTTGGTAGTAGGTTTTATCAGCTATAAATTTTGTATAAAACTTTGAACCATAATCTTCAAAACTCTCCCACAGTTCAAAGGGTGTAATAAAAAGGTTGGTAGTAGGAGGTGCGAAGTTCAGTGCAAAGCTTTCACCTTTGTCGCTCGTACGGTTCATGCTGCCATTATTATCGCTCACCATGAAAGCGGATGGAAAGATTAAGGAAACTTCTACTGAACCGCCCGATGAACCGAGGCTGCCATAAACGCGCTCACCGGTTTCGGGGGTGTTACCGTTTCCACTTACATATTGCACGCCATTGTTATTTATGCCGGCCAGGTAAGTATGCTTACGACCCGAGATGCCAAGGGTATAAACCTCAGCCGTAGAAAGACCACGAATTACCTGTGTGTATTCAACGCCGGCAGAGCTAAAGTTGCCAAAGGCTATTCCCTGGTTGGTTGCAATGGCAAATTTGGTGTTGCTGTTTGGGAAGAAAACATAATTGTGGTGATAATAGGGCAGATAGTTGATGGAACCAGGGGAAGCTCCCGATGAGATTGCTCCTGCGCCCCAGTCGTAAAATCCGCCAAAAGGTGTTTGCTTACCTTCCCAAAGGTTGTCGCCACCCAATAGCACCCTGTAAGGATCGTTGGGGAATACGGTGATAACGTTGTTGTAACATGCCGTTCCTTCAAAAGGACGTAAAGAAGAGCTGGAGCCGCCCGGGAAAATCACTTTCCAGGTCTGCCCTTTGTCGGTTGAGAGGTAAAAATTCTGCATGTATCCATTGCTCACAGTGCTTGTAACGTACATTACATTTTCGTCGGTAGGAGCAATGGCCACCTGTGAGCGACCATTGGTAGCCGTTGAATACGGACTTTCTGGTACTTTAAGATTATCCCACGGGGTTACAATATTGTAATTGAGTGCACCACGATTATAAATCTGGTTGTTGGTGTCGATGACAATGAGATTGGTAGTATAGTTTTTGTCCTGGCGGGCAAACATGTCGAAATTCATTGGGTTGCTTGATACATTGCGGAACACAGGATCGGCGCCGCCATCGGATACATAAACAATGTTATTAAACGAAGCGATGATGTTACCGGAGGGGCCTATATCCACTGCGTCGCATTTCACTTTGCCAAACATATTTTCATTGTTGATGCGGGCTATCTCATTTTTATCGTACAGCAGCGTATCCACCATTGTTTGTTGCAGGCCTTCAATAACAAGCTGTCCTGTAACCCCGTCGATGTACCAGCTATTGACCATTTTGGTAGTATCCACCGTAAGGTTTACGCCAAAAGTAATAGAGTCAGTTTCGTAGCGGGTTACTTTCTGCCAGGTGTTGCCTTTGTCGTTGGTAAAATACAAGCCGGTATTGGTGGCGGTGTAAACCCGGTCGTTGGCAGCGTCGTATTCCATATCAAATACATACGCCCAGTCAACGGTGTCGTTGGCCTGTGTAATTTGAGGCTGAGTGGCCGGAAGGAGTGTAAAGTTGTTTTGATCGGTCGATTTGTAAATGCCCGTACCCACGATACCGCTGTAGTAGAGATTGTCCTGCACGTATTGGACGTTGTCGGTGCAAAAAGCATCGCCTGTGCCTGCGAAGATATTGCCGTCTTTGTCCTGTACCATGGCAGTAACTTTCAGGTTTTGGTTGGCCTGATTTAGTTTTGTCCAGGTAGCGCCCTGATTTGTGGTGCGCCAGATACCGCCTGTGACGCTGGCCAGTATCAATGAATTGTTGCTTGCTTTATTGTCGAACAACAGGGCTCTTACCACTCCGGGAGCGTTATCGGGACCCATGCTTTGCCAGTTCAGATTTACTGCATTGCCTGCTTTAAGCGCCATCAGGGCATCGGCAGTAGCTCGTGCCTGCAGCTCATCGTTGGGATTTACCTGCAGCGTAACTTGATTTTGGCGAATCTTGTTTAAATAATCTGCCGCATTTTTAGTGGCCAGGGTAGTATCGCTCTGCGGCACTGCCGGCTCATGTGTGAAACCGCCGGCCAGAATAATCGAGGCTAGTCCTAAAATGAGGGTAAATAAACTAAGTGGTAAAAGTTTACTTTTCATGTTGTATTATTTTGATTAGTATGTATTGTTTTGCTTTTGCAATTAAAAGTTCCAAATGTAGCTTCAGGCCTGATTTTGACGTTTTTCTAATCAGTGTGCGGCCAACCGTAATCAGTTATCGGCTTGCTGTTTTGAGCCTATTTTGTTTGTTTTATCATCTAAAAATCCTTAATTTTTGAACGAACAAAATTGGAAAAAAAAATCCAACCAGCCATTCTTTTTCTTCAATTCAAATCCATTTTAAATAAACTTGCTTTGCTGCAACCACTTCCAGGATGCCTAATATTTGTTATAACCCGCAACATTACAATGATGTAGCATTTTTGTAATAAAGTGCAAAAGTACATTTTCAACAATTGGAAACCGCTATTTGTATTGAATTTATTTTCGCTTTTTCGATTCGCCTGGCACATCAACGCGATTCTTCTCTTTGTCGCGTTATTAATAATTCAAAATTTATAGCATAGAATTTGTAAGCAAACCACGCTTTTTAATACATTTGCCTACTTTTCTTCAAAACCCGTAATTAATAGATTATTAATAAAAATTGAAAATCGTTTTATGAAAAAAATCAATCTTCTTACCTGGAGCCTCATAGCTCTCTTTGGCTTGGCCACGCTTGGTGCAACAGCGCAAAAAACGGATGCCGGCATTAAAATCACAAAAAGTGTAAAAACTTCCGATTCTAAAGCGCTCAAGCGTCAAAGTTCTTGCTGGAGCAATGCCGGCACTGCACTTCTTGAAGCCGAGTGGTTGCGCACCGGAAAACCTGTCGTTGACATTTCGGCCATGGATTTTGTCCACAATGCCTATTTGCTCAAAGCCCAGGCTTACCTCGATTCGGAGGGCAAAACAAAAGTAAACGAAGTATCACCGGCTATTGAGGTAATGAAACTTGCCAAAGTGTATGGCATGGTTCCCGAAAACGCCTACATGTACCCACAGCAAGACCTCATGGACCCCAACACTGCCGAAATGGACGCTATTTTGCGCGGCACTCTACGCATGGTGCAGGAGAAAGAGAAAGGGAATTTTACCGAAAAATGGCAAAACACTTACAACACTACGTTGATGCGCTACATTGGCGAAAGCAAGATCAGCTTCGACTACAACGGTACCAACTACACACCGTTGTCGTTTGCTGAATATTCAGGTCTCAACTTCGACGATTATTTGATGATGACCTCCGATATGCGCAGCGACTACAATGCAAACTGCGATTTGGTGATGGCTCAAAACTGGAGTGATTACAAATTTTATAACGTTGCCCACAGCGGTTTGATCGAAACAATAAACAATGCCATCGAAAACAATTACACCGTACTTTGGTATGGTAAACTGGACAAAGATGCTATGGTTGGTGATATGGCGGTGGTTTCGGCGGGTGTTAAAGACAATCCCACCGCCGAAAAACAAATAGATGCTGATTTCCGCCAGGAGACTTTTGAGAAAAATATTGCCAAAGACCAGGATTTTCTGCTGATTTTCGGTATCGCAAAAGACGAGCAGGGAAAGACATATTTCCAGGCCAAAAAGGTATGCGAAGCGGGCGATAAGGTTATCAATCTGTCGGAGGCCTACGTAACGCTCAACACCATTTATCTTACCCTCAACAAAAATGCCGTGCCTGCAGCTCTTCGCTCGGGGCTTAAATAATAGGGGAGGACATTGTTGAAAATAAAAAATCCTGTTTCGGTTTCCGGAACAGGATTTTTTTTGAGGCAGTTTAAAAATCGATTCGAGATGTGAGCTCTGATGATTATTAAAACAACAATTTTTCTAATTCCTCCTGTGGCCTTCCTCCTGTGGACTGAGGACTGCCTTCTGTGGACTGAGGGCTGTTGACTGCCTCCTGTTGACTGCCTCCTGTTGACTGAGGACTGTGGACTGCCTCCTGTTGACTGCCTCCTGTGGACTGCCTTCTGTGGACTGAAGACTGAGGACTGCCTTCTGTGGACTGCCTCCTGTTGACTGAGGACTGCCTCCTGAGTACTGTTATATTTTCCTGATGTCTTCCTCTTTGAGCCAGCCTACGCTGCCGTTGGCAATTTCGATTTCGTACCAGTCGCCCACATGGTCGGTAAGCTGTACTTTGGTGCCTTCGTGAATCACAAAAAGGTCGATGCTGGAATCGGTTGGCGAGCTTTTGATGGTTACGGTTGGTGTAAAGACAATAGCCTGGTGATCGCGGCTGAAGGAGGTGTGTTTTTGCTGTGCAAGTAAAAACGAAATGCCAAAGAGAATGAGAAAAACTATGCCGCTCCAGAAACCTGTTTTTCTGATCCAGACGATATTCGACAACAAAAACACCAACAGCATGAGCACCGTCAGACCAAATGCCGTAAGGCTTATCCAGCCCCATGTGTCGAGTGAAAATGCATACACCAGATTTTCCCACCAACGAACATAAAATGCCTCTGGCACAGTTTCGATTTTGTCCACGATGCGGTTGTTGGCAATGGTGAGGTTGAATTGTATGTCGTCGTCGCCGGGAGCAAGTTTGCGGGCTTTTTCGTAATACAGAATAGCGCGCGGCATGTCGTCGAGCTTAAAATAGGTGTTGCCCAGATTGTAATAGAGTTCGGACGACTCAAAACCACTATCGATCACTTTCTGATAAAGTGTGGCAGCCTGCTGATATTCGTTTTGGCTGTAGAGCTTGTTGGCTTCATCCAATAAGAGATTATTGTCGTCGGCCCACGCGAATGTTGCGCTAAGCAAAAAAAGTATGACGAGGAATTTTTTCATTTTTCTTTGCTGTTATTTAAGTTCACGTTCTATTTTAGTAATAACATCCAGCGCCTCATGATATACTTTGTCCATCACCTCCGACTTGTTTCCAGGTGCGAAGCGGGCATATTCGGTGCTGTTGAGCGTCGCGATAAACTGGTCGGCAATTTCGGGATTCACCTTGCGGCGGTTGAGGATTTCGCGCACATTGTCCATCGAGAGTTCAGCGGGTGGGATGTTGAGCTTGTCGCTCATATAGCCCCACAGCGCCCTTGAGATTTCATTATAAAAATCGATTTCTTTTTTCTCTTTCAGAAACACCGCCGCCAGTTTCAATCGGCGAAGGGATATTTTGGTGGCTTTGCGTGTGCGCATCATTGCGGCATCGCTGCGCCGACGTACGGTACGGCGCCATAGGATGAGGATAATGATAGCGACTACCACGATGGCCAACATGAATAAGTTATAAATCCCCGACCGGAAAAAGTAGGTGCCGATAGGGCGCAATTGATACGGCGGCAGCTTGATGTGCCTGATGTCGCGGCCGATGTATTGGATGTCGGTTTGGTTGGTTGCGCCCTGATACGTTACCTGCGCGGTCTGTCCGTCGCCTTTGCTCACGGTGATTTCGAAAGGTGGTGTGTTGAGGCTTTGGTAGGCTTGCCTGCTCACGTCGAAGTAAGAAAAAGGTACCGACTTGATGGAGTAGCTGCCCGGGTTGCGCGGTATGATAAGGTACTCGAAGGTGCGTGTGCCCGAAACGCCACTTTGGTTTACCTGTATGTTGTTGCTTATTTCCGGATCATAAACTTCGAAGTCGGGAGGGAAGCCGACTTTGGGGGCATCGATAAGTTCTATGTTGCCACGTCCTTTTAGCGTAAAGCGCAATGTGATGGGTTCGTTGGCTTTGACTTCGCGATTGGTGAGTTCCGATTCAAAGGTGAAACTGCCCACGGCGCCGCTGAAATCGGCTGGTTTGTTTTGGGTGGGCAAAGGTTTTACGTCAATTTTCAGGCTGTTGGATGTCAGCGTTTTTTCGACGTTTTGGTAGCGACTGTTAAAGAATGGGTCGTTGAAGAAGCTGTCGAAGAACGGATCGGAGCTGTTGCGGCGGGAGTTGCTGCGTACCTGTGCCACGCATCCGAGCACGCCAGGCTCTATTACTATCTGTCCGCTGCGTTGTGCAAAAAGTGCCAGTTTTTTTACTTCGGCTACTACAAATTCTTGCCCGTTGATTACTTCGCGACTTTGCGGATATTCTTTGATATTCTGAAAAAGGTCTTTGCTCCAAAAACCGGGGAAGGAGTTTATTTTAGAAACGTCGATGTTGGAGATGGGCAGACTGGTGTAGAGTTTATAGGTGATGATTACCTGTTCGCCCTGATAAGGTGTGCTGTTGCTGATTTGTGCACGCAGAAAAAGATCGCCTGCATCGGCAGTGGCTCCACCGCTGTTTTGCTGCCCGCTATTGGCGCCGCCTCCTTGCTGCGTGGAGGCATTATTTGTAACTTTTACCTGCAGACTGTTGGAAGTGTAGCTTTTTCCATCAACCACAATGGTGGCCGGTGGGATGGTAAAAGTGCCTTCGGTAACGGCTTGCAGGATGTACGAAAATATGTATTCGCTTTTGCGGCTTACCTGCCCATTGATGATTTGCACGCTGCTACTGGTAGAAGTGTTGGGGCCACTGAGCATCTGAAAATCGGTGATGTTGGGTCCACGAAAGTTGGCGCCTTCCGCGTTGATTTTGTAATTGAGCTGAAAGCGCTCGCCCTTAGTCACCACAGGCTTGGCGGTGGCCGTAAATTTCACCTCATCGGCACGAGCGCTACCCGCGCCAAGTACCAGCCAGGCGGCGACGAGCCATAGCAGGGTCTTTGCCATCCGGCTTTGTGACACAAAATTTCTTTTGATCTTTATCATCATCTCATTACTAATCATAATGCGTTACCAATCTTTTTCCGATTTAACACGCTTGGCCGACTTGAGTTTCTCAAGTTTAAGTTTCTCCAGAGTTTTCTTCTCATTATCTTTTAAAGCCTGCAGCATCCGCTCAGCATCTTCTTTCGAAATCTGCTTAGGCTGTGCCTGTCCGTCGGGCTGCTGCTGCTGGTCGCCCTGGTTTTGCTGTTGCTGATCCTGCTGTTGCTGGTCTTTTTGCTGTTGATCCTGCTGTTGCTGATCCTGCTTTTGTTGGTCGTCCTGCTTGTCCTGATCCTTTTGCTGATCATCTTTCTTGTCCTGATCTTTTTGCTGATCATCTTTTTTATCCTGATCTTTTTGCTGATCCTGCTGCTGCTGCAACATGCGTCGCGCATATTCCAGGTTGTATTTGGTGTCGAGGTCGTCGGGGTTTAAGCGCAGGGCATTTTTGTAGGCATCAATGGCTGGCTGGTATTGTTGTGATTGAACCAGCGAATTTCCTAAATTATGATAGGCTCCTGCTCTGGCTTCGGGAGTTTGGAGGGTGCCGGCAAGTTTCTCGTAAATTTTTGCCGACTCCTCATATCCCTCTTGCTGATACAAAGAGGTTCCCAGATTAAACTCTCCTTTGGCAGAATTTTGATTTTTCTCAAGCGCTTTGCGGTAGTCGATCTCGGCTTTCTTAAAATCTTTATCGTCATAGGCATTGTTGCCACGGCGGATGAATTTATTTTCATTTTGTGCTTCTGCCTGCAGGCCAAAAGCCATCATCAGCGTAAGCGCAATAATTATGATTGGTATGATATGAAGTTTGTTTTTCATTTTCTGATTTCAAAGTCTGATACTTATTTTTTCTCACCGAAAAGGTTGACATTGCGAAAGCGCCTTCCCCGGCGGTCGAAAATTGCGAACTCGATCAACAACAATAATAACGCTGCAGCGAGAAAATATTGAAAACGGTCTTCATAATCTGAAAAAACACGCGATTCGAATTTGGTTTTTTCCAGTTTATTAATTTCATCAAAAATAACATCCAAACCAGCTTGCGTATTATTGGCGCGCACATATTCTCCTTTTCCGGCAGCGGCAATCTGGCGTAGCATATCCTCGTTGAGGCGGGTGATAACGGTGTTGTTGCTCAGGTCTTTCTTAAATCCATTTTGATTTCCATAGCGGTCATAAACAGGAATCGGAGCGCCTTCAGGCAATCCCATGCCAATGGTGTAAACGCGGATGCCTTTCTCGGTAGCCTGTTTGGCTGCCACGATGGCATCGCCTTCGTGGTCTTCGCCATCGGTGATAACGATGATTGCTTTCTCATGCTCGTTTTCGCCAAAAGCTTCTGTGGCCAAATTTATTGCGGCAGCGATGGCCGTACCTTGTGTAGGCACAATGTCGGTATTGATGGTAGAAAGGAATAGCCGCGCAGCAGCATAATCGGTGGTGATGGGAAGCTGCGTGTAGGCGTTACCCGCAAAAACCACGATGCCGATTCGGTCGTTGTTAAGTTTGTCGAGCAATCGCGAAATGGCCTGCCGTGCGCTGAGCAGCCTGCTTGGCTTGATGTCTTCGGCGAGCATGCTGTTGGATACGTCGATGGCAATTACGATGTCGATACCTTTGCGCTCCACGGTTTCCAATTTGGACCCTACCAGCAGGTTGGCCAGGCCGCCTGTGATAAAAGCAAAGGCCAGGATAAGCAAGATGAATTTCAGCACCGGGCGGCTCCGGCTGATGTCGGGCGTAAGGCGTTTTACCAGCGCCGACTCACCAAAACGACGCATTGCCCGGCGGCGCCAACTGCGCATCACCACAAAAAGGATGATGAACAATGGGATGGCCAGCAAGGCATAGAAGTAATCTGGTTCGGCGAATTTTAAAATTTGCATGCCTGTTTTTCTTAGTGGTCTTTTGGAATTTTCTTTTTAAAAAAACAAATAATTAATATGTAGAAACAAATTATGGTGTGCTTCTGAACAAAGTATTTTTAAATAAAATCTCTAAACCAAAAAGCACCAGCGCCAGGAGTGCCAGCGGATAGAACTCTTCGGTTTTTTTGTGAAATTCGGTGACGTCAATTTTGGACTTCTCCAGTTGGTCTATCTCCTGATACACCTCTTCGAGCTTTTGATTGGAGGTAGCTCTAAAATATTTCCCGTCGGTCATGGTGGCAATTTGTTGTAGCAGCGCCTCATCAATTTTCACTTCCATATTTTGATAGCGCATTCCAAAGGGCGTTTGTACGGGATAGGGCGCCATTCCCAGGCTCCCGACGCCAATTGTGTAGATGCGGATGCCATAGAGTTTTGCAATTTCGGCAGCCGACTGCGGATCGACCGCACCCATGTTATTTACACCATCGGTAAGCAAAATGATGACTTTGCTGATGGCCTTGCTGTCGCGCAGGCGGGTAACGGCTGTGGCCAGTCCGTCGCCCAAAGCCGTTCCGTCTTCTATCATGCCGCTTTTGAGCTGATCAAACATTTCCCTGAGCACCTGGTGGTCGGTGGTGAGCGGAACTTGCGTAAAGGTTTCGCCGGCAAAAACTACCAGCCCCATACGGTCGTTGGGCCGGTTTTTTATAAAGTCGATAGCTACCTCCTTGGCAGCTTCCAGGCGGTTGGGTTTCAGGTCTTCGGCAAGCATGCTGCTCGATATGTCCATGGCCATCACGATGTCGATGCCTTCGATGGTAATATCCTGCGAGCTGGAAGTACTTTGCGGACGGGCTATGGCCACAACGAGTAACCCTACGGCCAGGATACGCAGCAAAAAAAGTGTATGATAAAGCCACTGCCGCCACGACCAGCGTGTCCGGGCAAAAAAACCGATGCCCGAAATCCTGATCTCCGCTTTGCTGCTGCGCACCTTGAACCAATACCACAATCCCATCAGCGGGATCACCAGCAGAAGGTAAAGATATTCGGGATTTACAAATTCAATATTATTCAGCATAGCTTATTTGCGTATTTCGGTAGAGGAAAGCGCTGCGGTATCCTCAGTATTTTCAATTGACCCATTCATCTTGTCAGTTTTATTGCCCGCTGCAGGTGAGGTATCTTTAACAAAATCCACGGCCTGCGTCATGCTGCGGTTGTGCTCGTCGGGCGCGGGCTTGTATTTGGCAAATTTCACCAGATCGGCCATTTCGAGGATTTGCTGCAGCGCACGCAGATTTTTATCGGAGAGCTTGATCTTGTAAGCCGCTTGCATAATTTCAGGGGTGGTCATCTCGGGAGCCATTATCGCAAACTGGTCGTCGAGATATTGCCGGATAATATCGGAAAGGCGCGAGTGATAATGTTTTACCAGGTCTTTTTGCCAAAGCTTTTCGTTACGAAGTTTTTCAAGTTCATCGAGCGCCCACCTGTGTGGCGGTACTTTTGGCTTAGGTCGGGCAAGCACCACAGGTTGTTTTTTCTTTCTTTTTTTATAATAATAAAAAAGAGCTGCGGTGATGAGCAGCACGGCCAGCACCAGCAAAATCCACGGCAGCAGCTCGGCAAATGTGAGCGGAGCTTCAATGGGGCCTTTGATGGGTTTGATGGTTTGTGTGGTATCAACAGCTACTGAGAAAACATTCAAAAGAAAAGGCTCTGTTTCTACAGCCGAATCCATTGCAGCACCAATGGCAAAACTAATGGGCGGAACTACATAATATCCGGAATCGAAAGCGGTGATGGTAAGTTTTTGACTGATAAGCAGCATCCCGTTGTCGAGGCGGGTAGTGTCGATAGCTCCGCGATTCACAATTTCTATTTCGCCGGTGAGCGTGTCAGCAAAGAGCGGCCACCGGAAAGGCATGTTTTGCGGAAGCTGCAATTGCAGGTTAAATCCTATCTGGTCGCCGATGAGCATGCTGTTGGTATCGAGCGAAGCGCTGGCCACAGGCTGCTGCGTTTTTGCAGTTAACGACAGCATCAGCAGCAGAGCCAATAGAATTATATTAAAATTTTTGTTCATCATTGTCTTCATCATATCCATGCGCCTTTTTGTTTAGGCACGGGCTTCCCGTCGTTGAAAAAGTGCTATAAGTTGCCTAACATAATCCTGATCAGTACGAATAGTGGCCACATCCACACCGGATTTCAAAAACACACGGCGCAAATATTTCTCATTGTCGAGGTGCCACTGCCTGTATTGCTGGCGCACCGAGCCGCTCGAAGTGTCAATCCAGCGTGTTTTGCCGGTTTCGGTATCTTTAAATTTGGCCAACCCCATGTCGGGCAATTCCGTTTCGCGCTCATCAAAAACGCGTATAGCAATCACGTCGTGTTTGTTGTTGGCGATTTGCAGCGCTTCGTCAAAACCTGTATCTATAAAGTCGGAGAGTACAAAGGCGGTGCAGCGCTTTTTGATAGCATTGGTAAGATAGCGCAGCGATTCCGAAACTTTCGTTTGTTGGTTTTGGGTTCTGAAATCCACCAGCTCACGGATGATGCGCAGGATGTGGCTTGTGCCTTTTTTGGGTGGGATAAATTTCTCTATCTGGTTGCTGAAAAAGATAACGCCCACTTTGTCGTTGTTTTGTATCGCCGAAAAGGCCAGCACAGCAGCTATCTCGGTTATCATTTCTTCTTTGAGCATGCTGCGGGTGCCAAACTCGTTGGAGCCGCTCACGTCGATGAGCAGCATCACGGTAAGCTCGCGTTCCTCTTCAAAGATTTTAATAAACGGATGGTTGAAGCGCGCCGTTACATTCCAGTCGATGCTGCGAATGTCGTCGCCGTATTGGTATTCGCGCACCTCGCTAAAAGCCATGCCTCGTCCCTTGAAGGCGCTGTGGTATTGTCCGGAAAATATCTGGTTGGACAACCCACGCGTTTTTATCTCTATCTTTCTTACTTTTTTAAAAATCTCCGATGCGTCCATAATCTGGTTTTAAATAGTAGGCGGGAAATTAACTCCAAACGCTGGTTGATTGTCAACCGCTGCCCTATGGCACCTCGATGGTGTTGAGGATTTCGTTGATGATGTCTTCGGAGGTGATATTCTCGGCTTCGGCTTCGTAGGTAAGCCCGATGCGGTGGCGCAGCACGTCGTGAGCAATGGCACGTATATCTTCGGGAATTACGTAGCCGCGACGTTTGATAAAAGCAAAGGCTTTGGCAGCCAGCGCCAGGTTTATCGATGCACGCGGCGACGCGCCGTAGTTGATCATGCCATCAAATTTGGCAAGTTTGTATTGCGAAGGATAGCGCGTGGCAAATACAATGTCGGTGATATAGTTTTCGATTTTTTCGTCCAGATACACTTCGCGGGTTACAGCACGGGCACGCAGAATGCTCTCGGGGCTTACCACTTTGTTGAGCGGAGCACGGTGCAGACTGTTGTTCTGCCGAAGGATCATTTTTTCTTCTTCCTTTTGCGGATACGATATTACCACCTTGAGCATAAAACGATCCACCTGCGCTTCGGGCAGTGGATAGGTTCCTTCCTGTTCGATGGGGTTTTGGGTGGCCATTACAAGAAAAGGTTCGGGCAATAGAAAAGTGTTGTCGCCAATGGTAACCTGCCTTTCCTGCATGGCCTCCAGCAGGGCGCTTTGCACTTTGGCTGGTGAGCGGTTGATCTCGTCAGCCAAAATAAAGTTGCTGAAGATTGGCCCCTGACGGACTACAAATTCTTCGTTTTTCTGGCTATAGATTAGCGTGCCGATGAGGTCGGCTGGCAGCAGGTCGGGTGTAAATTGTATGCGGCTGAAGCCGGCATCGATGGCGCTGGCCAGCGATTTTATTGCCAATGTTTTGGCCAGACCGGGAACACCTTCGAGCAGGATGTGGCCATCGGCAAGCAGCCCG
Source organism: Clostridia bacterium (assembly GCA_009928785.1). Lineage (GTDB taxonomy): Bacteria > Bacteroidota > Bacteroidia > Bacteroidales > 4484-276 > SABY01. Next base: position 51,539 of record SABY01000009.1, read on the forward strand.
ATGAGCAGGCGCTCAAGCATGTGCTTCTGGCCTATTATCACCTTGTTAAGCTCCAGATTGATAAGGTCGATAAAGGCGCTTTCCTGCTGAATCTTTTCGTTGATTTCTCTGATACTTGTTTCGATCATTTTGATAGTCAATTTTGAAGTAGGCAATGATAACTCCCGACTTTTTTTATAATTATTGGCCGAGGGTTAAAAGTTGTTAATCAAATGAAAGGTGAATGTAAAAATCGTACGCCGCGCGTCGGCCGGGTGCATACTTGTGCAAGGAGGATTACTGAAATGAATATGTTTTTGATAATGGCAGAAACAAAAAAACGGTATCTCGATGATACCGTTATTTTATGCGCTATCTGTTTGAGATAACGCCGTTTGATGATTCATTGCGTTATGCCTGCGCAGTAGGCCCGCCCAAGCTGAAAGGCATGTCAGTATCGGCTTCTTTGATAGCGCCGTGCATGCTCTCAAATTTTTTCAGATTGTCCTGCAACGCTCTTGCGAGTCGTTTGGCATGTTGTGGTGTGAGGATGATACGCGATTTTACTTTCGCCTTTGGGATGCCTGGCAGCATTTTTACGAAATCAATTACAAACTCCGAGCGCGAATGCGTGATGATGGCCAGGTTGGCATAGATGCCTTCGGCAATATCTTCGGGAAGGTCGATGTTGATTTGTCCTTTGTTAGGTTGATTTTGTTCCATAGTATTTTGTTTTTTTATTAAAAAGAAAAACCAAAAGTAGCACACTTCTGGTTTTTCTTTCTGATTTTACAATTATAAATTATTTCGTTGGTTGCTCGGCTTTGGTATAGCGTGGATGAACCAATGTTTCGTACTCTTCTTTGGAGCCTACTATCAGGTCTTCGTATTCACGCAGGCCGGTACCAGCAGGAATCTTATGCCCTACAATCACGTTTTCTTTCAACCCGTTCAGCGCATCTGACTTGGCATTGATGGCAGCGTTATTGAGCACTTTGGTAGTTTCCTGGAATGAGGCAGCAGAGATAAAGCTGTTGGTTTGCAGCGATGCGCGCGTGATACCCTGCAACACCTGACGTGCAGTAGAGGTTTGTGCATCGCGAGATTCCACCAGGCGCTTGTCTTTGCGCTTTAGCTGCGAGTTTTCGTCGCGTAGCTTACGTGCCGAAATGATTTGCCCTGACTTGTACAAGGTAGAATCACCCGACTCGGTAACTACTTTTTTACCAAAAATCCAGTCGTTTTCTTCCTGGAAGTCGATTTTGTTCACCAGTTCGTTTTCGAGAAATTTGGTATCGCCCTGGTCATCTACTTCTACCTTGCGCATCATCTGACGCACGATTACCTCAAAGTGTTTGTCGTTGATTTTAACACCCTGCAAACGGTAAACTTCCTGTATCTCGTTGACGATATACTCCTGTACTTTCATGGGGCCTTTGATGGCAAGAATGTCGGCAGGGGTAAGGGCGCCTTCTGAGAGCGGAGTGCCGGCTTTTACAAAGTCGTTTTCTTGTGCCAGTATCTGCTTGGAGGTGGGGATAAGATAGCTTTTCTCTTCGCCGGTTTTGGAGGTGATAATGATCTCTTTATTGCCCCGCTTGAGTTTTTTACCAAATGAAACCACACCGTCGATTTCCGAAACTTTGGCCGGGTCGGAAGGATTACGTGCTTCGAATAGCTCGGTAACACGCGGCAGTCCACCGGTGATGTCGCCCGATTTGCCTATGGCACGTGGTATTTTTACCAGCACATCGCCGGGTTTTACCATCTGACCATTGTCAACCGAAATGTGTGCACCCACCGGAAGGTCATAAACCTTTACTTCCACCTTTTCATCGTTCATCACGCTGATAGAAGGATTTTTGATCTTCTGGCGCGATTCGATAATAACTTTTTCGTAATAGCCTGTTTGCTCGTCCGATTCGATACGGAAGGTTTTGTTTTCGATTACGTTGTTGAAATCGAGTTTTCCGCCCATTTCCGAGATGATCACGGCATTATATGGATCCCAAACACAGATTACATCGCCTTTCTTCACATGATCGCCTGATTTGAAAAACAGGTTGGAACCGTAAGGAATATTATTGGAAGCCAAAGGAATTCCGGTGTTTACGTCCATGATCCGCATCTCAGCAGAGCGGCCTATCACCACCTGATATTCCTTGCCTTCAAAATTCTTGTAAGGAACGCTTCTCAGCTCGTCGATGTGCAGAACGCCGTCGAAGCGTGCCTCGATGCGCGACTGCGACGAAATGTTGCCACCGGCCACACCACCCACGTGGAAAGTACGCAGGGTAAGCTGTGTTCCAGGTTCACCGATCGACTGTGCAGCAATAACGCCCACAGCTTCTCCCTTTTGAACCATCCGCCCGGTGGCCAGGTTTCGGCCATAACATTTGGCGCAAACACCTTGCTTGGATTCGCACGTAAGCACCGATCTGATCTCGAGTGATTCGATGGGCGATTCTTCAATTTGGCGGCTTATTTCTTCGGTAAGCTGTTCGCCGGCAGGAATGATGAGCTGGTTGGTTTGCGGATTATAAACATCGTGCAGTGTGGTTCGTCCCAGGATACGATCGTACAGGGTTTCAACTACTTCTTCGTTTTTCTTTAAAGTAGAAATGGTAAGACCGCGCAAGGTGCCGCAGTCTTCATCGGCAATGATAACATCCTGCGCCACGTCAACCAAACGACGGGTAAGATAACCGGCGTCGGCAGTTTTAAGCGCCGTATCGGCCAGACCCTTACGGGCGCCGTGCGTTGAAATAAAATATTCGAGTACCGTTAATCCTTCTTTAAAGTTGGATAGAATTGGGTTCTCGATAATTTCGCCACCGGTAGCACCTGATTTCTGGGGTTTGGCCATCAAACCACGCATCCCCGAAAGCTGTCGAATCTGTTCTTTACTGCCACGGGCACCTGAATCGAGCATCATATACACAGGGTTGAATCCCTGCTTGTCTTTAGCAAGTTGATCCATCAGTGTGCGCGTAAGCTTACTGTTGGTATGTGTCCAGATGTCGATGATCTGGTTGTAGCGTTCGTTGCTGGTGATGAAACCCATGCTGTAGTTTTGCAGCACTTCGTCCACCTCGGCATTGGCTTCGGCTATGAGGGTTTCTTTTACTTCAGGAATGATAACATCGCCCAGGTTGAAAGAAAGTCCGCCTCGGAAAGCCATCGTAAATCCAAGATTCTTAATGTCGTCGAGGAATTTGGCTGTGGTGGCGGTATCGGTTTTTTTCAGGATATCGCCGATGATATCACGCAAGGCTTTTTTGGTAAGCAGTTGGTTGATGTAGCCATATTCTTCGGGCACCACCCGATTGAATAGTACACGACCTACGCTGGTTTCGGTGAGCACATTTTTTATCGAACCATCCTCCTGTTTCATCGGAAGACGAACCTGGATAATGGCGTGCAAATCTACTTTTTGTTCGTTGTAGGCTATGATAACCTCTTCGGGCGAATAAAACTTATAGCCTTCGCCTTTGATAATTAACTCCGGTGTGCTTTTTCTGGATTTGGTGATGTAGTAAAGGCCGAGCACCATGTCCTGCGATGGTACTGCAATAGGAGCACCGTTGGCCGGATTGAGAATGTTGTGCGAGGCAAGCATCAAAATTTGTGCTTCCAGTATAGCAGCATTTCCCAGCGGAACGTGCACGGCCATTTGGTCGCCGTCGAAGTCAGCGTTAAACGCCGTACATGCCAGCGGATGAAGCTGGATTGCTTTGCCTTCGATAAGCTTGGGCTGGAAAGCCTGAATACCCAGGCGGTGCAACGTAGGCGCACGGTTGAGCAGCACAGGATGTCCTTTGAGGATATTTTCGAGAATGTCCCAAACTACCGGGTCTTTTCTATCCACTATCTTTTTAGCAGATTTTACTGTTTTCACAATACCGCGTTCGAGCATCTTGCGGATGATAAAAGGCTTAAAAAGCTCTGATGCCATGCCTTTGGGCAAGCCACACTCGTTGAGTTTGAGATCAGGTCCCACTACGATTACCGAACGGCCGGAATAGTCCACACGTTTTCCGAGGAGGTTTTGACGGAAACGTCCTTGTTTTCCTTTCAGGCTGTCGCTAAGCGATTTGAGCGCACGGTTTGATTCGGTTTTCACAGCATTCGCTTTACGCGAATTATCAAACAATGAGTCAACGGCTTCCTGAAGCATCCGCTTTTCGTTGCGCATGATTACATCGGGCGCTTTTATCTCTATTAATCGCTTGAGTCGGTTGTTGCGGATAATTACGCGGCGGTACAGGTCGTTAAGGTCGGAAGTGGCAAAACGGCCACCATCAAGTGGCACCAGCGGGCGCAACTCGGGCGGTATTACCGGCACTACTTTTACAATCATCCACTCGGGACGATTTTCGATGCGGTTGCGGGCATCACGGAAAGCTTCCACTACCTGCAAGCGTTTCAAAGCATCGGCTTTACGCTGCTGCGAAGTTTCATTGTTGGCTTTGTGACGCAGGTCGTAAGAGAGTTCGTCCAGGTTGATGCGTGCCAGCAAATCGTGCAGGGCGTCGGCGCCCATCTTGGCGATAAATTTATTGGGATCGCTCTCGTCGAGGTATTGATTTTCGGGCGGAATAGTTTCCATGATGTCGAAATATTCCTCCTCGGTCAGGAAGTCGAGATAAGCAATGCCATCGTCTGCTTTGATGCCGGGGTTGATCACCACATAACGTTCGTAATAAATGATGGCGTCGAGTTTCTTGGTTTGCAGTCCAAGCAAGGCTCCGATCTTGTTGGGCAACGATCGGAAAAACCAGATGTGTGCAACAGGAACCACCAGTTGAATATGGCCGGTGCGTTCGCGGCGTACCTTTTTCTCGGTAACTTCCACGCCGCAGCGGTCGCACACGATTCCTTTGTAACGGATTCGTTTGTATTTTCCGCAGTGGCACTCCCAGTCTTTTACCGGCCCGAAGATACGCTCGCAAAACAAGCCGTCGCGTTCGGGCTTGTAGGTGCGGTAGTTGATTGTCTCGGGCTTGAGCACCTCGCCATGCGAGCGCTCCAGTATAGTCTCAGGGGAGGCCAGGCTAATAGTTATTTGTGAAAATTCGTTTTTAACAATTAAACTATCTTTTCTAAAAGCCATTAATGGGTTGTATTTGGATGATTATTTAAAAACAAAATCTTAAAAGAAAACCCGAAGGTTTCCGGGTGTACCGTTAGTCGAATGAAATGTTTAGACCAAGGCCACGAAGCTCATGCACCAGCACATTGAAAGATTCAGGGATGCCGGCTTTGGGCATTGGATCGCCTTTTACAATAGCCTCGTAAGCTTTGGCTCTGCCCACTACGTCGTCAGATTTCACAGTAAGGATTTCCTGCAGAATGTTAGATGCACCATAGGCTTCGAGTGCCCACACCTCCATCTCACCAAAACGCTGACCACCAAATTGTGCTTTACCGCCGAGCGGCTGCTGGGTGATGAGCGAGTAGGGGCCGATAGAACGGGCATGCATTTTATCATCAACCATGTGATGCAACTTCAGGATGTAGATGTAGCCAACGGTGGCAGGCTGGTGGAATCGCTCACCGGTGCCGCCGTCGTAAAGATAAGTCTTGCCATTTTCGGGCAAACCGGCTTTGACCAGGTATTGATTGATTTCTTCCACTTCAGCACCGTCGAAGATGGGAGTGGCGAAGGTTAGTCCGAGTTTTTTCCCGGCCCAGCCCAATACTGTTTCGTATATCTGACCCAGATTCATTCGGGAAGGTACACCCAGCGGGTTGAGTACAATATCTACGGCAGTGCCGTCTTCGAGGAAAGGCATATCTTCTTCGCGCACGATTTTAGCAACAATACCTTTGTTACCGTGACGTCCGGCCATTTTATCACCTACTTTGAGCTTGCGCTTTTTGGCAACATATACTTTGGCCATTTTTACGATGCCGTTTGGCAAATCGTCGCCAACGGTAGCCACAAATTTCTTGCGGTTAAAGATGCCGAGTATCTCTTTGTATTTGATCACATAATTATTGATCAACTGAGAGATGAGCACGTTTTTGTCCTTGTCGGTAGTCCAGCGGTTAGGATTCACCATAAGGTAGTCGATGCCCTGAAGCATTTTCAGCGTAAACTTGGATTTGCGCAGAATAATTTCCTCTTTAAAGCTATTGTAAACGCCCTGCGACACTTTGCCGCTGACCAAAATCATCAGCTTATCTACCAATTTGTTTTTGAGTAGGTTGGTATCTTTAAGAAACTCTTTTTCGAGATCGGCTATTTCGTCTTTTTCTTTGCCTTTGTTTTTGCGGTCTTTGATGATGCGTGAAAAGAGTTTTTTGTCGATTACTACGCCCTGCATCGATGGAGGCGCTTTGAGAGAAGCATCTTTCACGTCGCCGGCTTTGTCGCCAAAGATGGCGCGCAGCAGTTTTTCTTCGGGTGTAGGATCCGATTCGCCTTTTGGTGTAATTTTTCCGATAAGGATATCACCTTCGTTTACTTCAGCGCCGATACGTATCAGGCCGTTTTCGTCGAGGTTTTTGGTAGCATCGGAGCTTACGTTGGGGATGTCGTTGGTGAGTTCTTCTACACCGCGGCGGGTGTCGCGAACTTCGAGTACAAACTCCTCAATATGCACCGATGTAAAGATGTCTTCTTTCACTACCTTTTCGGAGATAACAATGGCATCCTCGAAGTTGTATCCTTTCCAGGGCATGAATGCCACCATCAGATTGCGCCCCAGCGCCAGCTCGCCATTTTGGGTAGCATAGCCTTCACAAAGTGCCTGACCATTGATAACCTTCTGTCCCTTTTTTACGATAGGTCGCAGGTTAACGGATGTGTTTTGATTGGTACGCTTGAATTTGGTTAGGGTGTAAGTTTTCAGATCATCATCAAAACTCACCAATTTTTCATTTTCAAAACGTGTATAATGAATTGTAATTTCGTTGGCATCCACATACTCAACAATACCGTCGCCTTCGGCTTGCAACAGCACGCGCGAATCGCGGGCTACAGGGCCTTCAATGCCGGTACCTACTATGGGAGCTTCGGCGCGCAGCAAAGGCACCGCCTGGCGCATCATGTTCGATCCCATCAAGGCACGGTTGGCATCGTCGTGTTCGAGGAAGGGGATGAGGGAAGCTGCTACCGAGGCTATCTGATTAGGAGCCATATCGATAAAGTCAACTTTGTTGCGCTCTTCGATAGGATAATCGGCCTGGAAACGAACCTTCACTTTTTCGCGGATAAAATCACCATTGTCGGCGAGCAATGAGTTGGCCTGTGCAATGATTTTGTTTTCTTCTTCTTCGGCGCTCAGGTAGGTTTCTACTTCGTTGAGCTGCACACGGCCTTCCTCTACGCGCTTGTAGGGCGTTTCGATAAAACCAAGTTTATTGATTTTGGCAAAAACGCACAACGAAGAAATCAAACCAATGTTTGGTCCTTCAGGTGTTTCGATGGTGCAAAGGCGTCCGTAGTGCGTGTAGTGCACGTCGCGAACCTCAAAGCCGGCTCTCTCGCGCGACAAACCGCCGGGTCCCAGTGCCGATACCCTACGTTTGTGGGTAAGCTCCGAGAGTGGGTTGGTTTGATCCATAAATTGCGAAAGCTGGTTGGTACCAAAAAATGAGTTGATCACCGAAGACAACGTCTTGGCGTTGATCAGGTCGGTGGGTGTAAATACTTCATTATCGCGTACATTCATACGTTCGCGGATGGTGCGCGACATACGGGCAAGACCCACGCCAAATTGTGCATAAAGCTGTTCGCCAACCGTACGAACGCGGCGGTTGCTAAGGTGGTCGATATCGTCGATCTCACGTTTGGCGTTCACCATTTCGATGAGGTAAACAATGATGGAGATGATGTCTTCTTTGGTTAGCACTTTGGTCTCCATGGGCACGCTCAGATTCAGTTTTTTGTTGATCCGGTAACGGCCAACATCGCCCAGGTCGTAGCGCTTGTCGGAGAAAAAGAGTTTTTCGATAATACCGCGCGCGGTTTCCTCATCGGGAGGTTCAGCGTTACGAAGTTGCCGGTAGATAAATTCTACAGCTTCTTTTTCGGTATTGGTGGTATCTTTTTGCAGTGTATTGAAGATGATGGAGTAGTCGATGTTATCTGTTTCCTCTTTGTGGATAAGGATATTTTCGACACCTGAATCGATAATCTGGTCGATGTGCTCGGCAGTAAGCAGTGTTTCGCGGTCGATGATCACTTCGGTACGTTCGATCGACACTACTTCGCCGGTATCTTCGTCCACAAAGTCTTCTATCCAACTTCTTACTACACGCGCTGCGAGACGACGGTCGATAAATTTCTTAAGATTAGCTTTGGTTGCCTTAACTTCCTGTGCCAGGTCGAAAATTTCGAGGATGTCCTTGTCGCTTTCGTATCCGATGGCGCGGAGCAGGGTTGTAACGGGGAGTTTCTTTTTACGGTCGATGTAGGCATACATCACCCCGTTGATGTCGGTTGTAAATTCCATCCAGGACCCTTTGAAGGGGATGATCCTTGCCGAGAAGAGCTGGGTTCCGTTGGCGTGGAAGCTTGTTCCGAAGAAGGCTCCCGGCGAGCGGTGCAACTGCGATACCACAACACGCTCAGCGCCGTTGACGCAGAAGGTGCCGCGTGGTGTCATGTAAGGTATCTGCCCAAGATACACATCCTGGATAATGGTTTCAAAGTCTTCGTGCTCAGGGTCGGTACAGTATAGTTTTAATTTTGCTTTAAGCGGCACGCTGTAGGTAAGCCCCCTTTCGATACATTCTTCGATAGAGTATCGTGGCGGGTCGATAAAATAATCCAAAAACTCGAGCACGAAGTTGTTGCGTGCATCGGTAATCGGAAAATTCTCGCTAAAAACTTTATAGAGACCCTCGTTCATCCGGTCATCAGGATTGGTTTCCAGTTGGAAGAAATCCTGAAATGATTTTAATTGAATGTCAAGAAAATCCGGATATTGAGATTTTATTTTCGTTTTTGAGAAACTGATTCTTTCAGTATTTTCCTGAGCCAATGTTGTAAAGTTTTGGTTATGAATAAGATGAAATAAATAAAGAACAAGGCGGCATAATACAAAGAAATATAGACTCTGCACAGCGCTGCTGGCAGAAGTCTATATTTCTTTTATAAACGTGCTATAGGAGCTATTTGATCTCCACTTCGGCACCGGCTTCTTCGAGCTGCGATTTGAGTGCTTCAGCTTCGTCTTTCGACACACCTTCTTTGACGGGTTTGGGAGCGGCATCCACAAGTGCTTTTGCTTCCTTAAGCCCCAGGCTGGTCAATTCTTTAACGAGTTTTACTACTGCCAGTTTGCTCTGACCTGCTGCTTTGATGATCACATCAAATTCAGTTTGTTCAACTTCGCCTGCATCGGCTGCGGCTACTGGTCCTGCTACTGCTACTGCTGCGGCTGCCGGCTCAATGCCGTACTCGTCTTTGAGAATCTGAGCAAGCTCATTTACTTCTTTTACCGTCAGATTAACTAATTGTTCTGCAAAAGATTTTAAATCTGCCATTGTATTGTTTGTTTTTATAGATTATTCGTGAAAACTAATTGTGTAATTTGAAAACTTATTATGCTTCTTTTTCTGATAGTGTTTGAAGTATGCCCGAAATCTTGTGTCCTCCCGACTGCAGCGCACCAATAACATTTTTGGCAGGCGATTGCAACAGTGCAATGATGTCAGCAATAACTTCATTTTTGCTCTTAATACTTTCCAGAGCATCCAGTTGGTGGCTGCCCAGGTAAGTCGATTCTTCAGCATAAGCTCCTTTGAGCTCTGGTTTGTCAGTTTTGTACTTGGTACGAAACTCTCTGATGAGCTTTGCCGGAGCATTGCTCACTTCGGTAAACATTACCGAGGTGGTTCCTTTGAGTGTATCGAAAAGACCGTGCAGGTCTTTATCAGATTTCTCCATGGCTTTGCGAAGCAGTGTGTTTTTTACCACCAACAGGTCGATTTTGCGGCCGTAGCACAGCCTTCTCAACTCACTGGTAACAGCCGAATTGAGGCCGCTGGTGCTGGTGATATAAAAATGAGATGCCTCGTTAATCTTCTGTGATAACGCCTCTATCGTTTGATTTTTTTCCTCTCTGGTCATTTTAAATCTCCTTGTTTTTAACGAATTTATGCGCTTACTGATTTAGGATCAATCTGGATACCAAAGCTCATTGTACTCGACATGTAGATACTTTTTACGTATGTTCCTTTGCTGGCAGCGGGTTTGAGTTTCAGCACGGTGTTGATAAGTGTGCGGGCGTTGTCCACAATTTTTTCGCTGTCGAAAGATGATTTCGCCACCGAAGCATGGATGATGCCTGTTTTGTCCACTTTAAAATCTATCTTACCTGCTTTCACGTCGTTGATAGCCTTGGTCAGGTCCATGGTTACGGTGCCCGTTTTCGGGTTGGGCATCAGTCCACGGGGGCCAAGAATACGACCCAACGGACCCACCTTGGGCATCACGTTAGGTGTGGTGATGATAACATCGACGTCAGTCCAGCCGCCTTTGATTTTTTCGATATACTCGTCCAAGCCAACATAATCGGCGCCTGCGGCCTTGGCTTCGTCTTCCTTATCGGGCGAACAAAGTACCAGCACACGCATGGTTTTGCCTGTTCCGTGTGGGAGGGTTACCGAGCCACGAACCATTTGGTTGGCTTTACGCGGATCCACGCCCAGGCGGATGTCCATGTCGATGGATGAGTCAAACTTGGTCATGGAAATTTCCTTGACAGTTGTAACTGCATCAGGAAGGGCGTAAACAGCATTTCTATCGAATTTCGCCAATGCTTCTCTACGTTTTTTTGTCAGTTTTGCCATTTTGTTTAAAATGTTACTTTAATTTTTAAGTGCTCGTAGATTTCACTGTTAGTTGCTAAAGGGTGCCTTACCCTTTACGGTGATACCCATGCTGCGGGCTGTGCCTGCTACCATGCGCATTGCCGATTCGGATGTAAAACAGTTCAGGTCTTTCATCTTTAATTCGGCAATGTTTTGCACCTGCTCCCAGGATACCGCTGCAATCTTTTTACGATTGGATTCGGCGGAGCCTTTTTTCTGCTTGGATGCTTCTAACAGTTGAACTGCAACCGGCGGAGATTTTATTACGAAATCAAAGGATTTGTCCTTGTAAACGGTGATGATCACGGGCAATATTTTGCCAGCCTGATCTTGTGTACGACCATTGAACTGTTTACAAAATTCCATGATGTTCACCCCTTTGGCACCCAATGCAGGGCCTACCGGAGGTGATGGATTTGCTGCGCCACCTTTGATTTGCAGTTTGATTAATCCGCTAACTTCTTTTGCC
>SABY01000095.1 GCA_009928785.1 Clostridia bacterium
AGCACTTTGGCTGTCGGGGCCTTGTATGGCAATGGTAAATTCTGTTCCGGCAGGAGCATCTATAAAAGGAGTAGCTGTGCGGAAGGCAAAGTTATCGATTAGCAGTGCGTCGTTGAGCCACACGTCAACCACTGCGGCGGCAGCGTCAGCCGAATTGTGAATCACCTGCACGCGGGCGGTTTGGGCTTGCAGTGCAGCGGTAGTTCCTATCATCAGAACTAAGGTCATAAAAATGTTTCGAAGCGTTTTCATAGTTTTAAATTTTAGCGTTATTACAATTAATTATTTACTTGTTTCGGGATTGTAAACGGGAGGGTTTAAATAATGTTCAATAAAAAGATTAAAAACCTAAACAAAATGAATAACTTATCGTTTCTGTAATGCTAATCGTATCTCAAAACATTAGTAATGACAAGGGTTATGATAAAAATTATAGTGTTTATTAATAAATTAAAAAAATTAAACAAGGCATGCAAACAATTCAACAAGAACAGGTTTTATCAATATCCTTAAAAGAGGCCTGGGAGTTTTTTAGTAGTCCTAAAAATCTAAAAATAATTACTCCGCCCTTTATGGGTTTTGACATTACTGCCGCTGATCTTCCGGCGGAGATTTATCAAGGGATGATCATTACCTATACAGTGAAGCCACTCTTTGGGATTCCGCTCAATTGGGTGACGGAAATTACACAAGTGCAGGCACCGTTTTTTTTTGTTGATAATCAAAAGTCGGGGCCATTCGCCGTGTGGCATCACCAGCATTTTTTTGAGAAGCATGGAAATGGCGTGCGCATGCGCGACGTAGTACATTATAAAGTACCTTACGGAATTGTTGGGAAAATGGCTGAGCAGTTAATGGTGAAACGACGGGTAGAGGAGATATTTGCATTTCGTTATCAGAAACTAAAGGAGTTATTTTGAGTGAGCATCAGCCGATGGAGGGAGAGGCGTAGAAAACGCTTGCATGATGTTGAGTAAGCAGATTCTGCCAATGGATAATAATTAAAAGCGGCAACGAAAAAAGCCCGAACAAACGATTCCGGGCTTTAAGAAATTAAAAACGCAATGAAATTTTAAGAATCTTTTAGCGCTTTGATGAGTTTTTTGCGACTGAAAAAAATCCGACTTTTAACAGTACCTATCGAAAGGTCGAGGTGCTCGGCAATTTCTTTGTATTTAAAACCTTCGTGATGCATTTTGAAAGGAATGCGATGCTCGTCCTGGAGCGAATCTACCACTTTGCTCACCTCTTTGTGCGAGAGGGTTGATTCGGGCGTAGCTTCTTCTGATCGGTTACTGGAGTTCAGGAAGAACAGGTCAGCGGTATTGTCAACCACCATGCTTACTTTGCTGTTGCGGCGATAGTTGTTGATGAAAGTATTTTTCATAATGGTGTAAGTCCATGCCTTGAGATTGGTGTTGGCCTGGAATTTATCCCTGTAGGTAAGGGCTTTAAGGTAGGTTTCCTGAACCAGGTCGTTGGCATCCTCTTCGTTTTGCGTAAGGGTGTTTGCGAAATACTTCAGATTGGGCTGGAGGCTGGTAAGTTCTCTGTCAAATTTGATATCATCTGTTTTCATAGCAACAAAGTTTATTTAGTTCAACATGTGATTTTTAATAAAATGGTGTTGCAAAAGTAACGGAACCTCCTTATAGTTATTTAATCTGTTTCTAAATAATTCTTAAATTTACAGGTTTTTAACGATGCCCTCTTTTGGAAATGATGGGAAATAAGATGAGTGAAATACATCAAATGCAAAGAACGTCAGCGCATTAGCAAGGTTTCGGCAGCCTATTGATGACCTTCGAGTTTGTTCATCAGTTTTTTGCGGCTGAAGAAGATACGGCTTTTTACGGTACCAATCGACAAATTGAGTTCCTCGGCAATCTCTCGGTATTTGTAGCCATTGTGGTGCATCTGAAATGGCACCCGGTGCTCCTCCTGGAGGTTTTCGACCACGCTATGAATTTCCTTGTGCGAAAGCTGTGCCTCCGGACTGTATTCCTCGATAAACATTCCCGAATTGATAAAAAAGTTGTCGGAGGTGTTGTCGGCAATTACCGTTGTACGGCTCTTGCGGCGGTAATTGTTGATAAAGGTATTCTTTAATATGGTGTAAGTCCAGGCTTTCAGGTTGGTGTTTTCTTCAAATTTGTCACGGTAAGTAAGTGCTTTAAGAAAAGTATCCTGAACCAGGTCTTTGGCTTCCTCGTCATTTTGGGTGAGCGACTTGGCGAAATAATGGAGGTTATCTTGTAAACTGGTAAGTTCCTGAGCAAAAGTGTTAGTTTTCATGATTTATCAGATTATGTGTTTAATAAATACGCTGCAAACATAAACATAATTCACGAAACGTTAAACATAATAAATCTAAATAAAAAATAAAGAATCAGAAACAAGTTAGTTAACAGGCATTGTATCAGTACAATGCGGTCGCTCTCTTTTTCTTAAATTGTTAATGGTAAAGTTTGGAAAATTAGACAAATGCGTGGATGGAGCTATTGAATAATATTTTTCAGCGTCAACATTTGATCAAAAACGGTAATTTCGGTCGGGATGTCGAGATGGTTTGTTTTGAGCTGTAGCCCACTGATAAGAATCTGCTTGTTACCGAAATCATCTGCAAGTTGGTTGAGATGCTCCTGAACATTTTGCAGCGAAAGGCTCGACGTAATGATGGTGAGCAGGCCGTCAAAAGGAATGGTTGCTGCTACTTTTCCCAAATCAGCATACGGCACCATCTGCCCCAGGTAAATCACTTTATGTCCGGCTTTCTGAATAATGTAGGAAGCGAATAAAAGTCCAATTTCGTGCAGCTCTTTTTCGGGAAGGTAAAGAATGAATGTTTTGGGCTGTGCCGGAGTGGAGATGGGAATTACTCCATCAATGGCAACAATCATCTTTTGGCGTATGAGGTTGGTCATAAAGTGTTCCTGCGCCGGATGTATCGCTCCAATTTGCCAGAGTACGCCAATTTTATCAAAAAACGGAATAATGATTCGTGTGAAAGTATCTTCAAACCCCTGGCTGATGATAAGTTTGTTGAGGTCTTTCTCAAATTTTGCCTCGTTCATATCTATCATCGACACCACCAGATTTTCGATGTGACTGCCGGCATCAGTAATTTTGTTGCTTACCGCAATGATATTATCCACCAGCTCCTTGTGCGTCATATTGGCCAGCATCGAAATTTTAATGCCATGTCGGTTGAGGATGCTAACATTGAGGAGCTTTTTTACATCCGCATCGTTGTAATAGCGTATGTTGGTATCGGTGCGAAAGGGTGTTACAATATTGTAACGTTTTTCCCAGATGCGCAGCGTGTGCGCTTTTATGCCCGTAAGCTGTTCGAGGTCTTTGATGGTATAGTTTGCAGGTGCCAAGGCCAAAAGTTTTTGAATGAGTGCAAAGAACATCCACGACCCAAAAATGTTTAATGATGCTTAAACAAAATTGAACAGCAATCATTTATACCCACAAAGCGAACGTTGCTGAATGAAGGTTGCTACCCTATTTCTTGGGCGCCACCGGATATTTTTTCATCACAGCTTTTACCACTTTATTAATACCGTGCTCACGCGCATCGGGACGATCATCGACCACCTGCGATGCCACGCCCTGCCATACCAGGTCTTTGGCCTGATGATCGAAAATGTCGATGACGAGTGTGCCTACCAGGTAATCGTATTCGTGGTAAGTGGTGGTGGGATAGCCATAACCCCATCCCCAGCCGGGACCGTAGCGATAGCCGTAAGGTCCGGCTGCGTAATAATTGGTGTAAGCATTCACGCCCTGTTGTTCATCAAACTGAATAAACAACGAAACGGTGAGGTCGCCGTTTTCGGGTACCAGCCTAAGCCCGCGTGCTTCGAGTTCGCCGGCCACAGCATTTTCAATTCGCTTTTGGTTGATACTGTTGATAACCTTATCGCTGCCTTTGGCCCAGCCATAAAACGAATAGGTTTCATACTTTGAGAAATCTGTGCTCTTATCGTAATCATAAGAAATGTTGATTTGTGGTGAGCAGGCCGAAAACATTACCGCAACAAATAATGCGATGGCGAGAAGCGTGTTTTGATATTTCATATTTTATTTTTTAATGATAAATGAATACTATTTCTTTTGATGGCTTAAGAATTTTCCTACCAACATCGCAATGAGGATGGCCACATAAAGCTGCCCTGTGATGGCGATAAGTGTGGATAACGATCGCGCCGCCGGATGCACCGGCACCACATCGCCATAGCCAACTGTGGCCATGGTAATGATGACATAATACATGTAATCGCCAAAATTGTTCATGTTTTCGCCATGCCCGACGGCATAATCCGGAAATGAGATGGCGTCAGGATTATAAAACATGACCACAATAATGATGAGCGCAAACATTACGCTCAGCAGCAAATAGCCATTGATGGACTTTAAAATCACCATGGCATCCACCTGCTTGCTGTGCGCAATCATAATGATGAAATTGACAACAATAAAACAAAAATAGACCACAGCAAGGAGCTTGGACAGGGCGTTGAGGGTTTGCAGGTTGAGCCACGTAAAAAGCCACAGCATTACCACAATCACCATCGCGGTCGAAAAGAGCAACTTGCGATACTTCTCGATGGTTAATGCCGCAGAGAAATACACCAGCGTAAACAGCACATTGTAAAGCCAGTTGTGCCAGGAGTTGGGGAAAACAGGTACCACAAATACCAGCAAGATCAGCAAGATCAATAGGGTAAAATTGCGCGCCAGGAAGGAAATAAACGCGTGGTTCTTCGTCATAATCGTAAGCGAATATTGATGGTGCAAACGTAATAAAAAAGCTGGAGCCGGAAAAAGGAGGCACTGGCTGGTGAGCTTGGGTTGCAATAAATCCCGACAATTGAAATTTAAATATCTCAATTTCAAAATCGCTGCGTAATATTTACATACACCCGGTTGAAAGTGCTTTCATCATCAAAAGTTCCTTCGTAGTTTATCGATAGCAGAAGTTTGCGCATGATGCGCCAGGAGAAACCTATTTCGGGAATATGCTGGGTAAGCGTAATCTCCGAGGTGGCGAAATCATAATCGATGTAACGGTAGCCGATGCTCATAGAGGCTTTACCACGTGCCAGATCGTGCCACCAGGTAACGCCATAAATATTTCCTGACAGATAGGCGGTTTCGAGCCAGGCAGCCGAAACTGTGATTGAGGAGGATTTTACCAAAAGGTTGTTGAAGGTGAAATAGCCATACAAATTAGTAGAGGCATCGGGGTCTGTTTTGCGTACCCGCAAGGAACCACGAACTCCGGCGGTGATGTTCTTCAACGGGCGGTAAGTTATTTGCATCCGGTATCCATACAGCGTTTCCTGCTCCAGCAGCCGCTCCACGATGTCCTTGTAGGTTTCGTACCAGATCACGTTGTCGCGGGCACTGTAAGAGGCAGATGCCGATAGCTTTCGCGAAAACCGGTACCGAACCATCAGGTATATATTTGAAACTTCAGGCGACATATCGGTGCTCCCGCCAACCTTTTTGTATAAATTAATCTCGGCCGAACCAAACAGGAAAAGATTTCGCACCAGCGAATTGCTATGCTGTAAATAGGCAAACCGGCGATCGGTATGCCCTTGATTGGTTTGCTCAATAAAGGCCAGCGAAGATTGCATCGGGCCATTTTTGCCGTTGTATTGATGCGCGGCATAGGCTCCGGCCTGAAATAGGTGGCCATTAAAACTATAATCGCGATAGTCGGGGCGGAACCCTGCGACAGCTCCCACAGTAAAAGCGCCCAGACGCTTGGCGGCTTGCAATCCATCCACAGCCCCAATATTGGTTAAATGTGGATTGATATGCCGCCCCAACCAAATTTGCCATGTGCTGTCAGGCTCATATTTCAGCGCCAGATTATAAATTTTCAGGCCATCAAAAATATTGGCTTTGATATCATCCCAATTTTTATTGGTATGTACAAAAGAGATATAACTCTCGGCCGAAAGAGATGTTCCGCCGATGTGTTTCGCCCCAAGCGATAGTGTGTAGCGCATCCGCTGCGAGTTGCCGGCTTCTGAAGAAAAATTGGAATACGACGAAACCGATACCCTCCCGGTAAGTTCGGTTTCGGGCGGAGCGGTCGGTGATGTTGATTTATCAACTTTTGCCACGGTAACCGGTATTGCAATGGTTGTATCCTTCACTTCTGGTTGGGCAGCTACCGGCCTTTGGGTCGAAGCCATCGGTTTCGAGGCGTGAACAACCATATCTGTGACTAACTCAGGAGCATCGGGTAATGGCAAGCACGCAGCCGAAATGGACGAGAGATTATTAATAACCAGCACCGGCAACAGCTTTTTTTCTTGTAATAAAAATAATGTATCCCCGGGTTGCAGCCCCGCTGTTGAAGCAAAACGAACATAAACATTGCCGCTGGTGATAAACGAAATGCGCCCTTCCGGTAATCTGGCTGCAGTATCAGCCATCTGTGCCATTACGACAAAAGTGGGCAGTACAAGCATTATCAAAAGAATTAGCTTTTTCATTTTATTAAGCTATTTAATGATCCTCATTCGGTGCATATCCGAACCAGTTGGATGACACTCCAGGCAGGCAATGCTGTTGTAAACATATCCTGACACCTCATTGTGTTTACGATCCATGTCGGGCTGATTATGTTCATGACAGTCGATGCAGCTAAAGATGCCGTAGTTGCCGGGATTGGTGTGGCAATCCGCACAAAAATCCCATTCGCCCTCATGTTTCCCGGAGTAAATAGGGAAGTATTGCGCATCATGGTTAAAAGTTGAAGGTTCCCACACACGCTCGGTATGGCACAAAAGGCACTCTGTCGGAAACTGTGCCGACTGGTGCGGTGGATCAGTGGTTTGGTTGTAATCATCGTCGTGGCAGCCAAAGCAGGTGGCGGGGGTAGTTACATAATTACCCTGATGACAAACAAAACAATCGTTGGCTAATTCAGCGTGCGCTCCGTTGAGTTGGTAATATTCGTTGTGAATATCGAAGGTAGCAGGCTGCCATCCCGGATTGGTTGTATGACAGTCGGCACATTCCTGCGGAAGCCCAAGCGCCAGATGGCCAGGGTTAGCCGATGTATTAAAGTCGGCAGTGTGGCATTCGTAACATACCGTGGTGGTACCGATGTAACCATTTTGGTGACAATCAGCGCAAAGCGTAGTAATATGTGCGCCGGTAAGCGGAAAGTTGGTAAAATTATGGTTGAAGCCGCCGGCAGCGTCGCCCGTAGGATGACAATCAAAACATGCCTGGCTGTTGTATTGATAGCCTCCAACTCCCTGATGCTCGTCATCCATGTCGGGCTGGTTGTGCTCGTGGCAGTCGATACACGAAAACAACATATAATTTCCAGGGCTGGTGTGGCATTCGTTACAGGTTTGCCATGTACTTTCGTGTGCACCGCTATAAATGGGGAAATAAGCAGCATCGTGTTCAAACGTTGCGGGTATCCAGGCCGACTCTGTATGGCAGGTAGCACATTCCGTCGAAAACTGTGCTTCGGCATGTGGGGGATTGGTAGTTTGGTTATACTCCTGGCTATGGCAGCCAAAGCAGGTGGAAGGCGTATTGGTGTAGCTGCCGCCATGGCAGGCAAAGCAATCGGTGGCAATACCGGCATGTGCACCGTTGAGAGGATAATATTGATTATGTATTGCAAAGGTGGCGGGTTTCCAGCCAGGCGCAGTGGTGTGGCAGGCGGCACATTCGTCGTCGATACCGGTGGCCAGGTGATTAGGATTGGTGCTTTGGTTATAATCCTGGCTGTGACAGCCTGAGCAGGTGCCGGGTGTATTAGTATAGCTGCCGCCATGGCAGGTAAAGCAATCGTTGGCAATACCGGCATGTGCGCCCGTAAGCGGATAATATTGGCTGTGCACATCAAAGGTGGCCGGCTTCCAGCCAGGAGCGGCTGTGTGACATGTTGCACAGTCGTTGTCGATACCGGCAGCCACATGGTTCGGATTGGCCGATTGCTGATAGTCGGCAGCATGGCAATCGAAGCAAAGTGTGGAGGTGCCCTGGTATCCATCGGCGTGGCATTGCAGGCAACTTGCCGAGAGATGTCCGCCCGATAACGGAAAATTGGTGAGGTTGTGATTAAAACCTCCTTCGGCACTGCCCGTGGGATGACATTCGTAACAAGCCTGACTGCTGTAAACATAACCGCCTACTCCTTCGTGCTCATCATCCATGTCGGCCTGGTTGTGCTCGTGGCAGTCGGTACACGAAAAAAGTTGGTAATTGGATGGATTGGAATGACACTCGGTGCAACTGTTCCACTCACCCCGATGCTCACCGGAATATATCGGGAAAAACTGTGCATCGTGCGTGGCAAAATCAGCAGGCTTCCATCCTGGAGCAGTTGTGTGACATTCCGTACAATTTACCGAAAAGCCGGTAGCCGCATGATTGGGATTGGTGGTGGTTTGAAAATCTTGCTGATGACACGAAAAGCAATCCGGGGAAAGGCCGGTATAATTTTCTGAAGTATGGCAACTACTGCAAAGACCAATGGCGTGACCTTGTGTAAGAGGAAAGAAATCGTGCAAAAAGTTGCCGCTGCCCCACGAAAATGCTTCCATGCGATGACACTCCTGACAATCAGTTGAAAATCCGGCGGCGATATGATCGGGTTGTGAGGTTTGAAGGTAATCCATTTGGTGGCAGTCGATGCATTCAATTCCCAGCGGCTCAAAGCGCAACAGCGAAGCCGAGGGATGGCAGTCGTAGCAATCGGCAGTTTGATGTGCTCCCACTAATGGAAAGCGACTCATGCGGTGTATCTGATTAATATTGGGTACCAACCATGAATCAGGAGTATGGCAGCGCTCGCAGTCGGGGCCCACGGTTTGAAAGTGCATGTCGGAATGACAGGCTACACAGGAAGTTTGCGCCTGCGAAAATACCAGTGTGGAATGGCATGCTTTGCAATCCACCATCAGGTGCTGACCGGCCAGCGGAAAGCCGGTGGAGTCGTGAGTAAAGCTATACGTCCCGGCAATCATCGTCCACTCGCGGGTGGTATGACACTCGTCGCATGACAGCGTCAGTTCATCGCCATGCGGCGAGGTTTGCCCCTGCAGCATTCCCTGAACGACCAGGAGCAGTATTATCAATGACAAGCTTCGCATCGTATGTCTTCAAATTTATATTTTACGTAAGTACTATTTCCTTGTGTAATGGTGACATGGCATAATGCACAGGCCACATCCTGATGTTTACCGTCAAGCGGAAAACGTGTTGTGGAATGATCAAAAGTGATCTGGTTCCAGGTGTTAAAGTTATGACAATTACTACACACTATAGTTTTACCATTATTAAACTGACCGTGATGTACATCTTCGTGGCAAGTGGTGCATTGGCTGGATAAATCTGCAAAGACTTCTCGCTTGATGCCCGGCTCATCTTCGCGATGATGGCAGCTTCGGCAGCTTTGCTGCTGGTGCGCCCCAAGCAATTCATAGCCGGTGGCGCTGTGATCGAAATTGATGTGGCTCCACATAGCGGTGGAATGACAGCCGCTGCATCCATCTTGCTCAAAATACTTTTCGCTTATGATGTTGGTATGGATATTTTCATGGCAATCGGCGCATTGCTGTCCTATGTTGCGAAAATGCCAACGGTCATCTTTTTGCAAATGACAAGCTATGCATGGAGTGGCCAGATGGGCACCGTCCAACACAAAATTACTCTGGTTATGCTGCTCAATCGAAAAGCTGAAATGCCCAAAACCTTCCACGCTGTGGCATGCATCGCAATCCTGCGGTTTTCCTTGCTGCATCAACTCTCCCTTATGATAATCGTCGTGACAATCGGTGCAACGCCCGTAGGGCAATTTTTGCGTATAACTACTGCCATGGCACGCGTTGCAGTCGATCCACCGGTGCTGCCCTTTTAGCGGATAGTTGGTCAAATCATGGTTAAAAGTACTGATGTTTTTGATGTGATGAAACGACTCTTCGCTATGGCAGGAGCTACAGTTGTTTCCAAATTTGTTGTTGTGCACATCCTGATGGCAGGCATTGCAATTTGCAAAACGCAATCCTGTAAACTGTTGAAACCTCTGTCCGTTGCGGATAGAAATTTCATGACATTCAGCGCAAGCTACCTCCTGATGGCGGCCACGGAGAGTATAGTTCGTTTGGTCGTGCCGGAATAACTCTGCCGGAACGAAAGCCTGCATGGTGTGGCAATGGAGGCAATCGCCCGAGAGTGTTTCCTGGTGATAATCAGCGTGGCAGTCGAGGCAATCTTTGCCCAAGCCCAGCCAGGTGTTGCTGCGTTCTTTGAGCTTTTGCGCCTGGATATATTTTTGTTGATGGCACCCGCGACATTCCAGTGCATCATGCGCCCCCAATAACGCGTAGCCGGTTTTTTGATGGTCAAAATCTGCTTCCTCAAACCGAATCATCTCGAATTTGCGCCCGTGATGGTCGCTGTGGCAGCTTACGCAGGTTTCCTTTTTCACCTCTCGATGAGCATGGTAGCCACGCCCTTGCTCTATCAATGATTGAATAAAAGTATGGCAATCCAGACATTTCTGATCCGAAATCTTTTCGCCCAGGGTATGGCATTTCGTGCAGTTGGAGATACCTTCGAGGTGCTTGTGGGCTTCGGCCAAATCGCCGGGCGAAATCTGAGCCCTCATCATCAAGGGCATCAGCAGCATTAGCACAAGTATTTTTTTGTTGCCTCTCATAGTGCTTAATGTTTCATTATGATTTCGCCAAATTTTTTGGTGATTTTGATACCCGTTTTTTGCAGAAACTCTATCGGCAATTCACCACCTGCAAATATAAATACTAAATCGTTGGGCAGGGTTTCCTCGCCGCCTTCTCCTGAAAGAATGACATGATCTTCAGCAGTAGCCATTAAATTGGTATTGAACCGAACTGTTAGCTGCTGCTGTTCCATTGCACCTTTTATCTTTTGATCGTTGGCTGCTTTAATGCGGCTAAAGGCATTTTTGCGATACGAAAGCACCACATTATTTTGGTCGGCGAGCATCAAAGCCGCTTCCACAGCAGCATCGCCTCCGCCAATTACCATTATATTTTTATCGAGGATGGTTTCCGGCTCCAACAGTCGGTAGGCTACCTTAGGCAAATCTTCACCCGCAATATTGAGTTTGCGCGGAGAACCACGGCGGCCAATTGCAACAAGGACGCTATGGGCGGTAAGTATTCCGGCACTATTGGTAGCAATGGCAAAATTCCCATCAATAAATTCAATCTTTTCCACTTTACACCCCTGCTTAATAACAATTTCATTTTTGGTGAGGATATCTTCCCAAAGCGAAAGCAGCTCCGGCTTGGAGGTTTCGGTAAGTTTTACGCGGCCATGTAGTGGCAAATCCATGGGATGGGTCATAACTACTTTGTTACGTGGAAACGAAAAGATGGTGCCACCGAGGGTATCCTGTTCCAGTGTGATAAATTTCAGTTTATTTTTTTTGGCTGTGAGCGAGGCCGATATCCCTGCCGGGCCGGCACCAATTATTACCAGATCATAATCAGCCGGTGCTACTCGCTTCAAAGTTTTTGTAAGATTATCAACCGCCTGTCGTCCCTGCTCCACAGCATTTTTGATTAATCCCATCCCACCCAACTCACCGGCTATATAAATTCCCGGAACATTGGTTTCAAAAGTTTTGCTCACATGTGGAAGCTCTACGCCTCTTTGCTCTGTGCCTATGCGTAGCGTGATAGCCTCGGTAGGGCAGGCATGAAAGCAGGCGCCGTGACCCACACACCGCGATGCATTGATGGTGGTGGCTTTGCCGTTTCGCATGCCCAGAATATCTTTTTCGGGGCAGGCAGCAATGCAGGCGCCTGTGCCTATGCAGTTACCCGGATCCACCACCGGATGCAATGATACAGGCTCGTAAAGGCCATCGCGTTGTGCAAGAGCTATTTTTTCTTCCGTGATCTTTGTCTTGCGCCATTGGCGGTACAAATACCAGGCTACTACCAGCATGCAAAACAGCAATACTGCACCATAAATCAATATTTCTTCTGTTAGCAAATTCATAATTTTAAAAAATCCAACGGTAACCAAAAACGATTGTTACAACCACATGTACCACCATTATCACCAGCATAACCAAGGCAAAAGGCAGATGCGCCACATGCCAGTATCTGAAAACTTTCTGCATAGTTTGCAGACGCGCTATGCGGTGGTTGAGGGATATTTCGCTGCGGATAAGTTTCATGATTTTTCGGGAAGTGGATCGCTCGACACCATTACGGTTAAGCATCTTACGTATTTCCCTTTGCTTCGACCCACGAGAGCTGCGGAAACGCAGTAGCGTAAAGAAACCGAACTTGTGAACTGATTCAGGAATATTGGCAGTAACATCGGCAATCAAATTACGACTTTGTTCATCCAGCGTGGATATGTCGCCGACCATTGCACCAACATCTTTTTTCATGTTTTTCACCTCGGTAAGACTTAGCTCCCGCCCACCAATGGTTCGGGGTATTTGAATATAGATAAATCGCCCAATGATGCCACTCAAAAACACTGCTACCATGCTCCAAAAGCTTATCGCTACCAGGCCGCCAAACTTGAACGAGGTATGAAATAATATCAGCACCGGCCCCAGCGTACACAGGAAAATATGAAACTCGAGCCAATACTTTAACAACCCAAGTCGCCCTAAAAAACGATAACGCTTGCGTGCCATGTAAGAAAACACGCCTATGAGAATCAACAGCGATCCTATTATTCCTATGCCATGACCAATTACACCACTGGGCTTGAGCAGTGCATATTGCGGATGATAGAATCTTTCGTGCAGTGGTGTTTGGTAGTAAGTGTATCCATAAAAACCTGTTATTACCAATGCAGCCAGCACTATTATTACCATTGCAGCAATGTAAGCAATATGAACGGGGCGGGTCATGCTATTTAATTTTATCAGTAGATGGATTTATTTTTTAAGGGTTCAAAATTAAAATTATAAATAACAACATTGGCAGAATCCTATGAAATTAAGATTTTGTCTAAATAGTGTCTGTCATTAAAGTAAGGTTTACTGAGGATATGCATACGCCAGGTATTTATGAAATTCATAGCCCAGGGATTTATGAAATTCATAGCCCAGGCATTTAAGAAATTCATAGCCCATGCATTTATGAAATTCATAGCCCATGCATTTATGAAATTCATAGCCCAGGCATTTATGCCTGGGATTGAAATGAAGGGTTGTCAAAACCCCGCCCCTCGCTGGGATTGCCTTAGGCAATCCCAGCGAGGGGCGGGGAGGCATTTTGACAAATCAATTGTTCCCAGGCATAAATGCCAGGGCTACAAAAGTGGGACTTTATGAACAGGCACTAAAAAGCTAAACCTTCTACAGCGAACTGCATTCTTCCTTTTGAAAAGGAGCCATCGTGTTAATGTATTGTTAAAAAAAACTTTCTGGTTGCATGAATCTGAACTACAGTTGCTTAATCCGGTTAATAAAGAAAAATATCACGGGGGAATACTTTGGCAGAATTTCAACACTTATTTACACAACTAAAAAAATACTTTATGACCGACGAGCAAGCGTCAGCGACCGGAAATGACGAACCAGGCAACGAACCTGTAATAATAACGGAAACAGAACGCCGACCCGGCGCACTGAATATTGCCGCAGCGATACTCAACGGCATGGGGGTGGGGCTGCTCCTGGGGTTATTGTTAGGTTTGGCGGTGTCGCCGGTAGTGAGTGGCATCATTGGCACTTTGTCGTCGCTGCTGGTGGTGCTGCTGGGATTAAATGATAAATACCTGACCATCGTCAAGGGCTTGCGTATTGGCGCATTTGGACTTTTTGCAGTGGCAGGCATTGTGCTTGGAATATATATCCGCGCACACAATCTTCTTTCGCCCACCACGGTTGACTTGCGCACCGAATACAGCGCCGCCGGTTTCGACAGTACACAATCACTTTACTATGTGGCGCGCAGGGTTTTTAATTATGTTCCACCCGGCTGGTTTGGTACCGATGCTAATCCCGCAGCACAAACCAACGGTACAAATGCTACAGCCCAGGCTGCAACGCCTGACCCAGGCAACATGGCAGCATTTTCGCACAGCAGTGTTTTGTTTTCATCTACCGTGGATGCCCGCGCCTGCGACTTTCTGCAATCGGCAAAAGCTGACTGGCCGGCATCAGAAATCATCAACTCCTTCAGTAGCGCCGGTGGCACCTGGGAAGAACTTGCCCTGAACCTTAACAAAATAATGCCTGAAACCACCTTTGTGCCGGCCATGCTCGCGTTGCGCGATAGCTTCTGCGAGTTGGAATATTCCGGCGATATCACCATCGAAAACACATTGCAGGTCAACCAGCTTAACAATACCAATACGCTTGATGAAATAACTGCTGCCTTGAAATCATCCGGCGAAAGCTGGCAACGTATCGTCAAAAATACCCTGCCGGCAGTTCCCAAAGATCAGCAAAAACAATTCTACCTTTCACTCATACAAATTTTTAAATCATGAAAAAAGTTACTGCTTTACTATTGCTTATTTTAACTGCCGTTAGCCTTCATGCACAATTCAATCCGGTGGAGTCGGCCAAATCGCTGGTGATGATAAAAGTTACTGTCAATGGCCAACCCAGTGCCGCCAGCGGATTTATATGGAAACACGACGACTGGGTGGTGACTTCGCTGCATGCCATGCAGCAGGGCGCCGAAATAAAAGTACTTTACCTTAATTCGTACTGGCGCGACGCCGAGGTAATACGGGTGCTGCCCAAAGCCGATCTGGTGTTGCTAAAAACCAACCTGTCAGCAATGCCGCTCAACAAGCCCGTAAAACCCATCACCAGTTATTATACGGGACAAGTAAATTTCCGCGAAAAGCTATACGCGCAAGGTTATCATGGTGGGGCAAATGGCCATCGGACCCAATCGCTCGAAAAAGGCGATGCTGACCCCGAAACACTCGAATACCTCATTGTGAGTATCCCCGACAAGAAAAAATTAAAAGCGTTGGGTTTTCCGCAGATAGACCTGCCGGTATATTTTCTCAATGGCAGCCTGCTGCCCGGCTATTCGGGAGCGCCCATTTATAATGCTGCCGGACAGCTTACTGCTATTGGCGATGGCGGCCTCGAAAACGGGCAAATCAACGTGAGCTGGGCCATCCCAGCCACCTACCTGCCCGAACTCGAAAACGCCAATTCCACGCAGTTGCCCGCTTCGCTCACCGATCTTTCGCTTTTGTTTTCGGCTAAAATGCAACTGGATGAAGATTTTGATGAAGAAAAATTTAATGATGATGAGACAACCTTTTCCATGACCGACATTCCGGAAAATGGTTTCGAGTTTTATAAAACCAAAAACCGCTCTTTCGAGCAGATGTATGAATCGTCGTTTGATCCCGAAAATCTCGACTATTTCGCCGGGGAGTTTGAAGAAAACAACATCTTCATCGACTACAGCACCTTGCGCTTCGACATTTATGAAGATGTGATCAACGGCATTGTGGTAGCACTGCCCGAAGATAGCCGCCTGGTATATCAGCCGGAAAGTGGTTCGTATGTAGTGGATATGAGCGACTACAACCTGAGCGATTATTTCATGCTCGAATACGTGGGCGTGCACGACACCGAAGCCGCATTTTCCGATATCGACGATGCCATTGCTGTGGTTGATGCTATTATCGAAAGTTCTTATGGCGCCACGGTCGGAGGATTCACGATAGATGAAGACTACTCCTATACGCTCACCGCTCCGGATCAATCGCAGGTAGCATATTTGTTTTATCAGGGCAACGAAAATTATTACGATGAGTACGAAAACGAACAAAGCCTGGTAGTGTATCTCACCATTCTGCTGCAGGATTCCAAAGTTTTTTATAGCATCGCCACTATTTCGATGCCCGTGGCAGAGCTTGACGCAGCCATGTCAACAGGAATAGACTGCGTTGATAATTACGATTTAAACACCGATGAATGCGACTATTTCGAGATGCTGATGCGCGTGGTAGCATCCACCCATCTCACCACCTTTGCTAACAAACGACTGACAGGAAACAGGTAGGAAAGAAGTTGGCAGTTGGTAGTATTCAGGTCTCAGGCCTCAGTTGGCAGCTCTCAGTCTTCAGTCCACAGTTGCAGTTCCTGAAGTTCAGCTTAGGTTGTACCGAAGTTGTTTTCCAACTTCTAACCTCTAACTTCTGAAGTTCAGCTTAGGTTGTACCGAAGCTGTTTTCCAACTTCTAACCTCTAACTTCTGAAGTTCAGCTTAG
>SABY01000096.1 GCA_009928785.1 Clostridia bacterium
AATTTATCCTCGCTGCGCTCGGATGTAATTTGCTTTGCGTAATTTAGTTCGCTGCGCTCACTGTAATTTATCCTCGCTGCGCTCGGATGTAATTTGCTTCGCGTAATTTAGTTCGCTGCGCTCACTGTAATTTATCCTCGCTTTGCTCGGATGTAATTTATCCTCGCTTTGCTCGGATGTAATTTATCCTCGCTTCGCTCGGATGTAATTTATCCTCGCTTTGCTCGGATGTAATTTATCCTCGCTTCGCTCGGATGTAATTTATCCTCGCATTGCTCGGATGTAATTTGCTTTGCGTAATTTGCCCTTCGGCGTAATTAATCGTCATTGGCTTTGCCGTTATTGAGTAATTTTACTTTTCTGCCTTCATACAAAAACCGGATGCCGGCTGTAATTACAACATCTCCGGTATCGAGTCCTGCGATAATCTCATAACCCGCCGGGCTTAGTTCGCCCAGTGTCACATTTTGCCGATGGGCTTTGTAAATGCCTTCCCCGTCGGTAGACACGGCCAGATATACGAAGTCGCCATTTTGGTCGTGGCTCACCGCGTCGGGCGTTATGATAATGGAAGCCTCCTCTCTTCCGTTTTCTCTAAGGGGAACGTTTACCGTGCCTGTCATTCCTGCAAAAAGCTGTGCCGAAGGTTTCCCGCTAAGCTGCACTATAACGGCGTAGGCCGCAAAGCCTGGAGAGCCGGAGCTTACTTCGGTAATTATTCCGGGGAATATCTTGCCGGGGAGCGTGGTGAACAGCACTGTAACTTCCATTCCCTGGCTTATCCGACCCACGATATTTTCTGGTACAGCCATTTGCACCTCAAAAGTTTGGACTGACGAAAAAGCCACCACCGGATGGCCAGCACCAGTCATTTCGTTTTCTTTGGCCAAAATAGCCGAAACCGTGCCGCTGTAAGGTGCTTCGAGGCTTGTATAATCCAATTGGTTTTGGGCGGCACTTACCTGTTCGCGCGCGGTTTGGGCCATTGCCTGTGCCGATTCGTATTGTGCTTTGGTTTTTTCGTAATCGTTGAGTGAAGCGTTGTTGCCGGCATATAGATTTTCGAAGCGAATAAACGCCGACCTGGCAGCAATTAGCTGCACCTCTGCATTTTTTAGCGAAGCCACCGCTTTGTTGTAGTTGATGCGGTAATCCGTAGCATCCAAACGGGCAATCAGTTCTCCTTTTATTACGGTATCGCCAAGTTGCACTGCTATTTGCTGAATGGTGCCGCCAACTTTAAAACTTAGTTTGGCCTCGTTTTGTGGCTGTGCTACTCCTGAAAAAGAGCGGATTTCGGTGCCGGCATTTCTATCCACTTTCTGGAAATACACCGGACGGATGGCTTCTTCCGGGCGCTCTTTGTTAGCGCAGCCCGCTACAAAAATTGCCATCAACGCGATGTAAAACAGCTTTTTTATTTTATTAAAAATACCTGCCCTTTCCAGCCAGCCAGCTTCGCCCGTTGACAGGGCTGCCTGAATGAAATTAGTTTCATTTCTTCGGCTGTTCAAATGTTTGCACGAATATTTCATTTTAGTCTCAATTGTTTAAATAATTAAATAAGCGGTTGGTGTATTCCTGTTGTTCTGTTTCATCCGTTAAAAAGCCAAATCTGCCCTGCATGCGCTCGGTCTTGATGTAGTCGAGGATGTATTGATAATACGCACTTGCTGCCATGTATTTTGAGCGGTTCATCACATTTTGCGCATCGATAAGCTGCACTACTGTGGCTACGCCCTGGGCATAAGCGTCCTGAACTATTTTATAATTAGCATCCGCAGCGCGGGCGGCTTGTTGGGCAAGCTCCAGTTCTTTATAAGAAGCTTTCAGTAGTTGTACGTTCGCGCGAAGGCCTCTCTCTATTTTGTTGAGCAGGTCGTCCTTCTGCCATACTATTTTATCCTGCTCGATGGTGGTACGTTGCACTTCTGTCCTTCTGCGTCCGCCCTCAAACAGCGGAATGCTCATCTTTACGCCCAGGTACCAGGTGATGTCGTCGGGCGGTGGCGGAACGGGCAGACCGGGAATTGCCTGAGTGCCCTGGCGAATAAAAGCCTGGTCGGCCTGGCCAAAAAGTGCTACCTCGGGAACAAACAATTGCCTGATCTGCATCGACTTTTTCCGATCGATCATCTCCCCGGCGGTAAGCACCTGCTGCAACTCCGGCGACCAGGTATGCATCTCACCAATGAGGAAGCCGGCGTATCTTTCTGTTAAAACAGGATTGCTGAAATATAGCGCCAGAATGTTTTGATCGGGCACAATGGTTTTATCGATTTCGGCAGAATCGGAGGTGGCGATGGTATTGCCAATGGATTGGTTGAGCAGTTCGTTGAGCTGGTACATGGCAGCACTGTATCCGGCCTGGGCATCGTTCAGTTCCATTTTGCTGATGCTTAGTTCGGTAGTCCAGCGGTGGACATCCGAAATGCCGCCTTCACCACTTTGCTCCTTTGCTTTGGCCAATTCGAGATTTTGCAGGGTGGCGTACACATTTTCATTTTTAATTTGAAGATTATTTCTGGCAAAGAGCAATGAAATGTACGCGCCCGAAACATCCGAAACAATGTCGAGCATGGTCTGCCGGTTTGCGTGCTGCTCGTATTCGGCGGCCAGTTTTTTAATTGCGATATTACCAAAGGCGGCTTCTGACCAAATCACCTGCCGCAGCGAGGCCGTTCCGGAAAGCGTAAATTCGCCACGCTGACCCATCGAAACCTCTACCAAATTCTGACTTAGCTGCACTGCCGAAGCCGAGACCTCTACCTGGGGCAATACATTGGCTTTGGCAAGGCGCACATCTTTTTGTGCCATGAGCAAATCCTGGTCGGTAATTTTTCCCAGCAGGTTGTTTTCCAGCGCCAGTGCAATGGCCTGCCGCAGCTCCATGGTTTCGCCCGGCATTTTCTCGACATTGATAAGCACCGCGTTTTCTAACTGCTGCCAGTTTACCGGGAATTTGCCGGTTTGTCGCAGGCTTTCCATATTGACCACGGGTGTGCGTTTACTCCCGTTGCGGCTTACGGGAATTTCGGACAAATTGGTTCCCTCGCTCACTTTTAACACCCGCAAAGCCACTTCGCGCGCCATTTGTGTGAGGGTGAACTGTGGCGTAAAAGTTATGCTTGCGCCGAGAGCCAGATCGCCGAAGCCACTCACCGCAAGCGATGGGACTTGCCGCCGGTTAAGCTCCGCAAAAAGTGCTGCTGTTTCCGCTGCTGAATTTTGAACCATCGGGAAAACAAAGGCGGCATCCACGGTTGCAGGCATTTCCGAAAGGACATTTTCCATACCGGCTTTCACCGGAAAAAAGGAAAGTTCAAAACCCTCTCCAGCCTGGTTTAAAAACTGTTGGATTGGCTGGAAATTGGTGTAAAGCGGTTCGGGAATCAGTACCGCAAGATGGCTAAACGCAAACAGTTCGTAAAATGCACGCATGTCGTCTTTCAGCCGGATCATCGAAGGCACGTACGAAAAGTTGGCTATGCCGGTGCTGCTGTCGGCCTGCAGGGTCACGCCCTCCAGCTCGCGGTCTAGCAAAGTAGCGGCAATTACCGGTTTTGGATAGGAGGGCAGACGCGTGGCAGCATCGGAAGAGAGAAAACCCAGGGTAATAACAATGTCCGTTTCGGGATCGGCTAAAAGCTCCCGAAGGTTGTCGTTTACCCTGTCTGCCTGCCAGGCGGCATTTAGTTCCTTAAACTCAACTCCGCCGCGCGCTTGTGCCAGCGCTTCAATTTCTGATTTTATCTGTTGCGCCAGCGTTTCAAACTCACCGCCTGCGGCATCTTTGCTTATCCCGATTTTTAGCGGGGCTTGTGCCTGCATTGCTGCCGGAGCAAGGATAAACACCAGCACCACAAATAGTAAAAGGCTGATTTTATTCATCTTCTGTAGTTTTGAATTCATCATTTATTATTTCATAATATTTATAGTCATAGTCAATAAAGGAATAAAGTAAGTAAATGTTCACTTACTTTTTCGATTTGGCTCTCACATTCTTTCTAAGGATTCTGAAATTGACGCTATTTTAAGACTCTTTGATGATCCCAGGCATTATTCTCCCTGAAAAGAATGAAAGGATGATTTGACCGTCTTTAGCTCCAGCGCCATTTCATTTATGCGTTGTTCCTGTTGCATGAGCGATCTGAAACTGGTAAGAATGCTCTCAACCAATACAGCGGTGGAGGCTTTTGTTTTAAAACTATTCTCCCTTTTCCCGGCATTTAATACCCCGGTCAGGCATAGTTCAGCAGCATTTTTTATGCGCGACATGCACTCTTTTACCCGGTCATCGCGCGTATTGAGGTCTTTGTCGAATAGCAGAAAAAGGTAATGCGGCTTTTGCATAAACAAATAATAAAGCCCTTTAAAGAGCAATTTGAATTTGTCATCCGCGCTTTCTACATGGTTGGTAATAACCTGGACGTATTCATTGATCTGGACTTCGAACTCCATGAGCAACATCAAAATGAGGTCGTCCACATTTTTGATGTCGCTGCTTAGTTGGTTTTCGCTTACGCCCAATTCAACTGCAAGATTCGGAAGCGTGAGTGCCTTCAATCCATTTTGCATAAGAATTTGCGCAGCTTTGGTGCTAATTTCTGACTTCGTTGTTTCCATGACTTTTACTTTTTTTATTAATAAAATATGCCACCACTGCGAAGCCGATGGTTACGATGATTCTGAACGCCATCGCCCCGATCGTTTTTGTTTCGTAAAGGCCTCCCGACCAGATGTGAACCCACAAGCCTGCAAAAGCGACAATAAGAATGACCAGAGAAGCGAGCAGGAGCTTTATTGCCAAAATCTTGTTTTTTAAAAACCCATAAACCGCAACCAGATAAAGAAGGCTGACGATAAAATTTGTAAAAACAATAAAAGGCACGTAGTTACCCTCCGTTTCCCGCACGCCAAACAGATCGAGCAGTATAGCGCTGCTGGCGAAAAAGGTGGCAAACCCAAAAATGGCCAAAGCCGCTGCAGTCAGGTATGTGAGTAGTTTTTTCATCCTTTACAACAGTTTCGCCTGCGTGGTTGGCTTGGGCGCCTTTACAACCAGAATCCGGGCTACTTTGCCCGAATTATTATACAAGCAATGAACGATGTCTTTCGGGCTTTCCACCAGGCTGTTGGCCTCCACCTGCACTTTCTCCTTGCCGACAAGGATTTCGGGAGTTCCCTCCAGAACAAAGAAAAAAACATCCACCGGCGTGATGTGTGGTTTCAATGCTTCGCCGGCCTGCAGGGTGATGTGCATGGCCTGCGCCGAATCCTTTTCGTACAATTTCCTAACGTCAACTTTGTGCGGAGTTTCTGTGATTTGTACTTCTGATACTTTTACAATTTTCATAATTTCTAATTTTTAAATGTTATTATGGACGAATCAATGTTTTGATGGAATCGGTAAAAGCTGCACCTTTTTCCATCAGATCAAACGAATAGTTTTTCATGTGCCATTGCTTGATAAACATGCGCAGCGAGCCTAAAATAATTACCGAAAGATGCGTGACGTCGATCGCACTGTTGATTTCTCCTTTCTGCTGGCCTTCGGTGAGGATCGTTTTCAAACCGACCACATTTTTATTAACTATCTCGGTTACCTTGTTGCTAAGCGCCTCCTCATTTCTAAAGATATCCTCCGAAAAAATTACCGGGACCAGCGAAGGCGTCTGCGTGAATTTGCTAAAATGAGCCATAAACAAATTCTCAATTTTCACCAGCGAGCTTTCATTGGATTGCAATTGCTGTGCAAACAGTTGTGTGGTGATCTCTTTGAAGAAGTCAAGGAGTGCAAGCAGAATCTCGGTTTTACTTTCAAAATGCCGGTAAACGGCCGATTCTGAGAAGCCAATTTTTTTTGCCAGGTTTTTTATAGTCAATCCCTGAATGCCTTCCTCTGCAATGAGTTGCAGAGCGACCTCTACTATTTCTTTTTGTCTGTCCGACATGATCAAGTCTGTTTGTTTGGGCATTCTTGTATTTATTATTGATAATTAATTTTTATACTGTAAGTGAACATTCGCTCACAAAATTAGTTCAATTTTTTATCTACCAAATTATTTTAGATTTTTTTAGGAAAAAATGGAAGGAGAAACCGGGCGTAAAGGAATCCTGAATAGCCAGTCTGATTTATTCACAAACTTTTATAGAACTCAGATGACGCGGATGTTACAGATTTACACAGATAAAAGTTCGATAAAGTGCGACCCGGATAATTGTGTCGTCAGCTCCGACGCAACTTGTTCGCAAACCTAAAATTGATATTTTTTCCATAGTTTTTCCTGTTTGATTTGATTCGGTTTTTCCCTGGGAATAACCGAACTGAACAAATAAAATTAAAATCACGATGACGCATGTTTTTTTCATTGATTGTTGTTTCTTTAGGTTGCAGCAAAAATAAAAAATATGGCTAAACTGAAGAGTGAGCTGGTAACTGGTGTCTATTGCTTTTCATTAACATATTTGAAATTCTTGTGGCCGTCTTGCACTTCTATTAGTTTGATGTTATTAATAGGAATTGCTTTCCTATAGTAAATAAACCTGGAGCCATCACCTATTACCGTTGAATCCTTGATGTAAATTTGGTCAAAGTAAAAAACTGTGCGCATGTTGTTTTTCTCGGTAAAACGAATCTCGATGGAAGGGCTATTTTTTAATTCCGTTGGATTATCATTTTTGTCAACACATTTAATAAAATCAATGGGATAGGTTTTATAGCTAACGATGTCGCCCATTGGCCCCCGGGTGTTTACAGTTCTTAATTCGACAGAGTCAATGTCTCTCATTTGTTCATTAAAGCTCGCAACAGGAATATAATATGACTTACAACTTGCCAGTAATAAGGTTGTTAAGAGGTAAACCGCTGTTTTTATCACTCTTGCTTCCATGACTTAAATATGTTTTTATAGTTGCTGCTAACGGTTTGATGGTAAGTAAAATTGCTGATTGCTGGCCATTTCATTTCAATTTTCCGTATAAGAGCATTCCGTCAATTTTAGCACGCAAAACAAGGCTTTCTGCTATGCTTTGCTCCACTTTATCACACACCGATAAGCGGCTTTCAATTTCTTGAACGATGTTTCCTTTTCCATCGGTATTGCTAATTTAGATTTTTATTTAGTTTTTCATTCCTAAGTCGTTCATCAATTCAAGGTTTTCTTTTTCCGGTTCAGCCATTTCATCTACCATCGGAATTCAATAGTAAATCGAAATCAACTTTCTTAATCAATACTACTCCGCCTCCCTTGTCCACCCCATTCTGATGGCAGTCATCACCACGATGATTATGTTTTTCGTGCCTACTCATTCTTTTCCTTTGAGTTTTTTCTTTGCCAAGTCTTTATCAGCCGATTTTACTTTGCGTTGCAATTTTTTAATGTCTTCTTCGGGTGGCAATTGTTCGGGTTTGATGCCGCTTTTTCCCAGCAAAGTTCTAACATCAGTGTTGTTTTTAACGTGTTCGGTTGTAATTCGGGATTCACCTTTTAGGTCGTTTTTCTTTACATTGAAGTTGGTTATTTCGGTGGCCAATTGTTTTGCAGTAATGG
Organism: Clostridia bacterium; assembly: GCA_009928785.1. Taxonomy (GTDB): domain Bacteria; phylum Bacteroidota; class Bacteroidia; order Bacteroidales; family 4484-276; genus SABY01. The sequence goes on from SABY01000096.1 coordinate 7,554, forward strand.
TAATGGTAGGCAAAAAATCGGCTAAGGGTCTGTTTTCGGTGATACCCAGTTTGCGTTTCATGGCGCTGGTATTATGACCGCCAAACAAAGCCCAGTCGCCTTTGCTGCGAATGTTGGCAAAGCCTTTATTGTCAACTCCGCGTTCGTAAATATTTTTCGATAACTCGGTTTCCGTAGCGGCCAGTTTTTCGCGGGCTTGCAGACGCTCCATGAGTTGGATACGTTCTTCGAGCAGCTCCTGTTTGCGGGTTTGAATGGCAAAATAACTTTGCGCAAATGCAATCTGCTCTTTTTTGGGGTCGCCATTCTGGGCAATCAGGTAGCAGGCATAGCGGGTGAGCATAATATCCTCTTGCTTACGTTCGGCACCTGACCCTATTTTGACCATTTTGTTGACGTCAACGAAATGGTCGGAAACCGCTTCACCAGAGGTTTTGCAACTTTCCTTTGCCTTGACCACTGCATTCAAAAAGTTGCGCCAATCGGCATATCCAAGAAGAATTTGCAACTCACGGGCCAGCCAATATTCTATCCCGTCCTGCTCATACGCCTGTTCTTCAAAGCTTTTGTTGAGCTTAATAATGGTTTCCTTTTCCATCGGTAGTGCTAATTTAGATTTTTATTTAGTTTTTCATTCCCAAGTGGTTCAATCATTTCAAGGTTTTCTTTTTCCGGTTCAGCCATTTCATCTACTCCCGGAACTCATCTGTAAATCGCCATCAACTTTATTCCCCAAAACTACTCCGCCTCCTTTATCCATCCCATTCTAATGGCAGTCATCACCAGTTGGGCGGTGTTGTGGCTGTTGGTTTTGGATAGGATGTTGCTTCGGTGCTTGTCAACGGTGCGTTTGCTGATGAAGAGCTTTTGGGCAATATCCTGATTTGACAGTCCGTCGCAGATCAGTTGCAGTATTTCCATTTCGCGTCCCGAAAGCTGAATTTCAGTTGTAGCTTCGATGGGGGAGGGGTGCGGTATTTTCCGGATTACTTTCAGCAAAAGCTCATGCGAGAAGTAGGTTTCTCCGTCCATCACCGTGTCGATGGCTGCGCGCACCTCCGCTATCTCCGAGTCTTTCAGCACAAATCCCTGCACGCCGGCGTCGATCATTTTATAATAATAAGCTTCGTCGCCAAACATCGACAGGGCAATAATTTTTAGTTGTGGATGCTCGGCCAGCGCCCGTCTGGTAGCTTCGGCGCCATCCATGCCGGGCATGCTGATGTCCATCAGCACCAGGTCGGGCACCGATTGTTGCAGCATTTCCAGAAACTGCTCGCCACTGCCGGCCTCCCGGAGTTGAATATTTTCGTAATGATTTTCCAGCAACGCACGAAGCCCGCTGCGAAAAAGCGTGTGGTCGTCAACGATGATGAGATTCAGGGTTTTCATGGCGCTATCTTTACTTGTATGGTGACGATGATTCCTTCGCCGGGCCAGCTATCCACCTCGAAGGTGCCGTTGAGCGAGCCGATGCGTGAGCGGATGTTGTTGATGCCCATGCCTTCGGTCTGTCCATCGAGGACTTTCTGAAATTCATACCCAATGCCGTCATCCTGATAAAGCAGCATCAGGTTTTCGTCTTCACGATCGAGGCTGATTAATATCTTGTTTGCCTGGGCGTGTTTCAGCGTATTCATGGTCAGCTCGCACACCGCACGGTAGATGATTACTTCGGCGTTGCTCTCAAATCGCTGGCTGCCCAGGTTGCTGCTGAACTCGATTTTTATCTTGCCTGTGTCGTTGATTTTTTCGGTAAAAGTGCTGATGGCGCGGTGCAGCCCAAAGTTGTCGAGCAGGTGTGGGCTGAGGTTATTGGAAATTTCGCGCAAGCTGCCGATGGATTCGTTGATGGCTTGCAGGGCATTGTTGTAAATAGTTTTGTTTCCCATAGCAGCGGCTTGCTGCTCCGTAAGCGCCGACACCGACATCTTGGCGGTGGCCAGCAGGGGGCCCAGCCCGTCGTGCAACTCCTTGGCCAGCCGCTTTCGCTCGTTTTCTTCTGTAAAGATCACCGCATTGAGCACGCGCTTTTCGGCGGCTTTTCTGGTTTCTTCTGCTTTGCGCAAATAGATAAATATTTTGCGGATGTAAAACACACCAACCACCATCAGCATCGACACCAGCACGCCCAGCCAACTGCTAAAAATTTCCATGCGGCGCGACAGCTCATGGTCGATGTAAGGCAAAAAATCCAGCAGCCGGCGCCCCGCCATTATCATCAGGCCAATTGACAACAATATCCAGCTCGAATTATACTTGGTGGTGCGAATGAGCGTGATGGCAAAAATCATTGCCACAAACTGCAACACAATCGAAACGATAAGTCCAACAACGGTTAACATGTGCGTAGGTTTTTATTTTGAAATGCGGATACGGGCATCAACGGCAGTTACGCCTTGTGGGTTTCCCAGCAATGGGTTAAGGTCGAGGTCGGCAATTTCGGGCGCTGCCATCACCAATGCCGAGAGGCGCACCACCACATTGGCGAAAGCCTGCTCGTCGGTTCCCTGCTGGCCGCGTACGCCTTGTATCATCTTGTATCCACGCAGGCTGCGAATCATCTGCAGCGCCTCGTCGTGACCCACGGGCGCAATAGCGGCGGCCACATCTTTGAGCACTTCTATAAAAATGCCACCCAATCCGCAGATGATGGTGTGCCCAAATGGCGCTTCGCGATTGACGCCGGCAAATAGTTCCTGGCCGCTGAGCATGGGCTGCAGCAGGATGGCAGTTGTATCTTTAATTTTTATCATTCGTGCAAATTGCTCTTTTACCGCCTCCCCATTTTTCACATTTAGAACTACGCCGCCTACATCCGATTTGTGCACCGGGCCTATTACTTTCATCACCACCGGGAAACCGAGTTTTTCGGCTCCGGCCACAGCTTCTTTTGCGGTTTGCGCTACCACTTCGCCGGCGCGGGGTATGCCGGCAGCATCGAGCAATTGCTGGACAGCCATAGGATTCAGGTAGCCGTCGTTATTTTTATTAATAATATCCCGGATCAAATCATTGTCTATGGTGGGAAGTTCTGGTTTTTCGGGCGCCGGTGCCGGGGTGTTCATCACGCGACACAAAGCGTTGCCCAGGATGGCCTCGTCGGGAAAGTTGATGCGGCCTTTTGATAAAAATTCAGCAACCTCTTCGCGCGCGGTTAGGATGGATGGGAGCACGGCAAAGATGGGTTTGCGGCTGGTGCGCATCTTTTCGTCGAGCACACGGTAAGCATCAAAAATGCGAACCAATCCCGGCGTGCCGAATATCACCACCATGCCATCTATTTCATCAAATTTCTGATCTATAGTGTCGATGATGATGCCCAACTGCTCGGCGGTGCCGGTAGCCAGAAAGTCGATGGGATTGGCCACGGAGCTACCGGCATAAAGCTTTGCCAACAGCTCGTCGGCCTCCTTGCCCTGCAGGTGCGGAATGTTGAGGCCACCTTTGGACAAGGCATCGGTGAGCATCACCGCCGGGCCGCCGGCGTGTGTGATGATGGCAATATTGCGACCCTGCAATACCGGATGCATAAAAACAGCAGCGACGGCAGTGAGGTCTTCGCGGCCATAGCAGCGTACAATACCAGCTTTACGGAAAAGCGCCTCCACGGCCGCATCATTGCTGGCCAGCGCTCCGGTGTGCGACGAGGCGGCGCGGCTGCCGGCCTCCGACGAGCCTGCCTTGATGGCGGCGATGCGGCACCCTTTGCGTATCAGCGACGAGGCATGGCGCAGCAGCTTGCCGGGATTGTTGATGGTTTCGAGATAGAGCAGCTTGACGCGCGAACTCTTTTCAGGGTCAAAGGTGGCGTCCATATATTCGAGCACTTCCTCCACACCGATTTGGGCGCTGTTGCCCACCGAAAAAACGCTATTGAAAGTAAGGCCTTTGGGCAACGCCGACTCGATGATAAATACCGCCGTGGCGCCGGAACCTGAAATAAAATCTACTCCCTGCGGGTTGAGTGGCGGGATGGGCAACGTAAAAATGCTGGCATGGTCTGGCGTTAGAATCCCGACGCAGTTAGGGCCAATGAGCGCACCACCCACCGAATTAATCACCTCTACAATTTTCTTTTCAAGCAGTTTGCCTTCCTCGCTTTCTTCGCTGAATCCCGCCGAAATAATGATGAACGCACGCGTGCCATGATTGTGTGCAAGCTCCTCCACGGTAGCCAGCGCATATTTGGCGGCAATGGCCAATATCGCCAGGTCTGCCTGTGGCAGCTCTTTCAGATCGCGAAATGAAGGGATGCCCTGCACGGAAGTTTCTTTGGGATTGGAAACGTAAAGTTTGCTGCCGTAGTGGTTGTCGAGCAGGTTTTTGAGGATTTTGCCGCCGGGTTTGGCCACGTCGTTGGAGGCGCCTACTACCACAATACTTTGTGGGTGGATGAGTGCTGAATTGATCATGAAAAACGATTTGTGTTGTAACGAAAATTATTTTTGCGCGAAAGTACAATTTTTAAAAATCGGAACAAATGACAACACCTGACACCGCCAGCCACGACATATTGGGACGGGCTTTGGAAGCCTGGCACCGGCAGCCACGAACCATGCGCCTGCGCGTGCTCTCCGACCGCTTCGGAACGTCGCACACTGACGTAGCGCACTTTTTTAGAACATACCCGCAAATGCCGGAATTGGAAAAGCTTGCGCTAAATCACTGCAAAGGTTCGGTGCTGGATATCGGCGCGGGGGCGGGCTGTCATTCTTTGTCATTGCTCAATCAGAAAAAGCTTCCGCATCCCATCGATATTTCGCCGGGAGCCGTCCGGGTGATGCAGGCACGGGGTCTGCACAACGCCCGCCAGTTGGATTTTTATGATATTAAAAACGAAAAATACGACACGCTGCTGATGCTGATGAATGGCATCGGCATCAGTGGCACCCTGGCGGGACTTGAAAAAACCCTGCAGCAAGCCCACAACCTGCTCCGTCCCGGCGGGCGCCTGATCTGCGATTCTTCCGACATCATTTATATGCTGGAGCAGGAGGATGGCAGTGTGATGATCGACCTTGCGGCAAATTACTACGGCGAGGTAAATTATCAGTTTGCATACCGGAGCCGCAAGTCAGAACCTTTTCCGTGGCTTTACATCCACTACGATTTGCTGCACGAATACGCCAATCGTTTTGGTTTTGATTGTAAAAAAATTGCCGATGGCGAGCATTACGATTATCTGGCGATGCTCAGCCGGCAGTAGGAAGGCTTCAGCCGGCAGAAGACAGTCCACAGAAGACAGTCCACAGTGGAAGAAATGAGAAGGGAGAGGTTAGAGGTTAGAAATTCGGATTATTGAATATCGAATCGTAGCCCCAACGGCGCGCAATCATCAGCCGAGTGCGCAACGCCCGGAGTAAATGAATCCCTTTATTCCAAACTTTTCAGCCTTTATAGAAACATCCCCCTGAAATCCAACCTTTTCAAAATCATTGGTTTTAAAAAATGTGGTAAAAAGTTTTCAGAGAATAGCCTGGCTTCGGCTATCCTGTTGCCGGCAACGAAGGGGTCTTCTTCCTTTCTAACCCCGTCCATTAATTCCACCGACTTCTTCAAAATGCCTACTTTTGCACAACAAAAACAAAGATAAACATGATTGAGCAACTTCTTCTTTCCCGCGCAACCGCCATCATCCAGCAGCTTTATGGCACCGACATAAGTCCGCAATTGATCGCTATCCAGAAAACGAGGCGTGAGTTTGAGGGCGACTACACGCTGGTGGTTTTCCCGCTTTTAAAATCCTCGAAAAAATCGCCCGAAGCTACCGCACACGAGATTGGCGATGCCATGGCGGCACAGGTGGAAGAAGTAACCGCTTACAACGTGATCAAAGGATTTCTTAACCTCACTGTTGCCGACAGTTATTGGAAAGATTTTTATAAAAATGAAAAGCAAAACGACTTGTTCGGACAACATGCTACAAAAGAAGAAGCTCCGGTAGTCATCGAATTTTCGTCACCCAACACCAACAAGCCGCTGCATCTGGGGCATGTGCGCAACAACCTGCTGGGGCATTCGCTGGCCAACATTCTGCAGGCTGCCGGGCGCAAAGTGGTGCGCGTAAATCTGGTCAACGACCGCGGCATTCACATCTGTAAGTCGATGCTCGCCTGGAAGAAGTGGGGTAATGGCGAAACGCCGGAATCTTCCGGGATGAAAGGCGACCAACTGGTGGGGAAATATTACGTGCTCTTCGACAGGTTTTACAAAGCAGAGATTAAGGAACTCATACAAAATGGGATGGACGAGGAACTTGCCGAAAAAGAGGCTTCGCTGCTGATGGAAGCACAAGAGATGTTGCGGCAGTGGGAGGAGCAAAACCCTGAGATAAGGCAGATGTGGGAAGAGATGAATGGCTGGGTTTACAAAGGTTTCGATGTTACCTACAACCGGCTGGGAATCAGTTTCGACAAAACCTATTACGAATCGGACACATACCTGCTGGGGCGTGAGCTGGTGTTTGAGGGTGTTAAAGAGAAAGTTTTTTATAAAAAAGAAGATGGCTCCGTGTGGTGCGATCTTACCAGTGAAGGACTCGACGAGAAGTTGCTGCTGCGCGCCGATGGCACCTCGGTGTATATTACGCAGGATTTGGGCACCGCACAACTGCGTCACGACGAATATGATCCACAGCAGTTAATTTATGTGGTGGGCAACGAGCAGAATTATCATTTTGATGTATTAAAAAAGGTATTAAAAAAACTGGGCCGCGATTGGTCGGATGGCATGTTGCATCTTTCTTACGGCATGGTGGAACTTCCGCAGGGACGCATGAAGTCGCGCGAAGGCACCGTGGTGGATGCCGACGACCTGATGCAGGAGATGGCCGACACCGCCCGCAAAACCACGCTCGAATTGGGCAAAGCCGACGAGTTTGACGACCAGGAGCAGCAGGCACTTTTCGAAATGCTTGGGCTGGGGGCATTGAAATATTTTATTTTAAAAATTGATCCCAAAAAGAGCATCCTCTTCAACCCTGAAGAGTCGATAGATTTCAACGGGAACACCGGGCCGTTTATCCAATATACTTACGCACGCACCCGGTCGCTGTTGCGCAAAGCTGCGGAGAAAAATATTGCACCCGATGCCGCTGTCATTCCCGCGGAGTTTCATCCCAAAGAGCGGGCTGTTCTCAAAATCGCCTACGACTTCCCGGCGGTGGTGGCCGAAGCCGCCGAAAACCTGAGTCCGGCGGTGATCGCCAACTATACTTACGAGCTGGCCAAAGAGTTCAACAACTTTTACCAGCAGGTACCCATTCTGCGCGATGCCGATGAGCAGCAGATCGTCTTCAGGCTGGGTCTCTCTGAGTTTGTTGGCAACATCCTCAAAAGTGCCATGCAGCTTCTCGGCATCGACGTGCCGGAGCGGATGTAGGAGATAATGGGGTTTTTTTGTCCAAATAAATTTTATAGATTCCTTGCTACGTTACCATTTAGAATACAACAGATTCCTCGCCGCATGTGTTGCAGCGAAATGACACGACCGGCACGCGCGAGGGGAAGGCGGGATCGGGCGTGTAGCGCCCGATCCCGCCTCCTCCAGTCACACAATAGCGCTTGTCATTTCGATCCGCCAACTGGCGGAGAGAAGTTTATTAGCACATTCGGAGGGGGGAATTTATTATCACAATGGCTCTGATATAAAATTTTGTGGCCATCTAATCACTAACCCCGGCCTTTAGGCCGGGGATAAAGGCAAAAACACTTCAGTGGGCTTTAGCCCAAATAAATAGAAATGTTATTATGGGTTCATGGAAAGATATTGATGTAAAAATATTGCGGGCTAAAGCCCGCAGGTTTCTGACCGGGCTATCTGACCCCGCCCTGAAGGGCGGGGTTATTGACATGTTGTAGATGAGCTACACACAATAAGTAATATCAGAGCTATCACAATTAATAATCCTTCGCTGAGCATTACAGTGGAGCGAAGAATATTTTTCGGTATGGCTTTTTTGCGTTTTCAGTTAAATTTTGTTAACGATAAAACATGTGCTTTTTTTGGCCGTACCCTTTTCTGTTTTTTTGCAAAATCAACCAAATAAATCATCAAGCCTATGGATATTGTAGTTGAAAACTTAACCAAAGCATTCGGGACACAAAAGGCTGTCGATAACATCTCTTTCCGCGTGAACACGGGCGAGGTGCTTGGTTTTCTGGGACCCAACGGTGCCGGAAAAACTACCACCATGAAAGCCATCACCACCTATCTCAACCCTACGTCGGGCGACGTTCGGGTGGGCGATTTCTCCATTCACGAGCATGCCGAAGAGATCAAAAAACGCATCGGCTACCTGCCCGAAAGCAACCCTTTGTATCAGGAGATGCCCATTCTGGATTATCTCTATTTTGTGGCACGCCTGCAAGGCATCGAAAAGGCACGTATCAAAGACAAGATTCGTGAGATGGTGCACGTGTGCGGCCTGGAGGGGGAGAAACACAAAAAAATCGGGGAACTTTCCAAAGGTTACAAGCAGCGGGTAGGATTGGCGCAGGCGCTCATCCACGACCCCGAAGTACTCATCCTCGACGAGCCTACTTCCGGCCTCGACCCCAACCAGATTGTCGAAATACGGGAGCTGATAAAAAAGATCGGCCGCGAAAAAACCGTCATCCTCAGCTCGCACATCCTGGCCGAA
>SABY01000097.1 GCA_009928785.1 Clostridia bacterium
GAGCTTCCACTAATGACCTCATCCCCCAGCCCTCCCGATAATCGGGACAGGCATTCTCCTATAGGAGAAGGGGAGCGCCCCCGCACTGGCCGCTGCAGTGGATTATCTCGGACGTCGACGCACTGGCCGCTGCAGTAGCATGTGCGTTGGCATTCTCTCCCTATAGTGGGAGTTAGAGGGGGTCTTTTGATTCGTGTGAATTTGTTGATTCTTAAAATTGTTCCCGAATTCCGTTAAACAAACGAGCTTCCACATATGACCTCATCCCCCAGCCCTCCCGATAATCGGGACAGGCATTGTCCTGCAGGAGAAGAGGAGCGCCGACGCATAAGCCGCTGCAGTGGATTATTTCCGGCGAAGAAAGAAACCTTATTCTAATCATTCGACCTTAGTAGAAAAATGCTACATCACGCTACAACCTTATTACCTTATTACACAAGCAAGGTTTGTGTGAATACTTTAGCCTGAAAGGGAACGGAATCTGGCCGCACTCTTCACAACAGCGGCCAGTGCGTCGGCGTTCTCTCCGTCGGCTGACGGAGGAGTTAGAGGGGGTCTTAAGGAGTTGCCATTTTAGCAAGAGCTGATTAAGAGCAATTAAATAAAATAAAAACCATTATTAAAAAGCACTATTTTAAAATTGGCTAAACTTAAATAATGATGAACCAGTACGTTGTTTTATTTGAAATTAATGCGCAGGGGCATTTCGGTGCCTGGGTTCCTGATCTTCCCGGTTGTATTTCGTTTGGAGATACCATAGAAGAAGCGAAACGGAATATTAAGGAAGCCATCGAATTGCATATTGAAGGCCTAAAAGCTGAAAACCTTCCTGTTCCTCATCCAACTAACCACAGCGGAGTTTTATCGGTGGCAGTGTAGAGAAAAAAGATTCCTCACTTTTCCAAAAACTTAATCATGCACCGCTCCAGGCTTTCGCGCCAGTGGGGGATGGTGATTCCGAAAGTTTGTTTTATTTTTTCTTTTGCCATCACGCTGTACATAGGGCGGGGCGCCGGCAGCGGGTATTCGCTGGTGGGGATGGGCTTGACGTTGCACTGTATGCCAGCCAACTGGTGGATGGCCACAGCAAAGTCGTACCAACTGGCTACGCCCTCGTTAGAACAATGAAAAATTTCGGGTTGGGATAGTTTTTCAAATTCCGGCAGCAGGCGGAGCAGCGCATCTGCCAGATCGCCGGCGTAAGTAGGTGTGCCAATCTGATCGTACACCACGCCAAGCGCCTCGCGCTCTTTCCCCAATCGTATCATCGATTTCATAAAGTTGCTGCCGTATTCGGAGTAGAGCCACGAGGTGCGCACCACCACGGTTTTTTTATTTAGCGAAAGCGCCTGCTGCTCGCCGGCATATTTGGAGCGTGCATAAGCTGAGATGGGTTTTGGCAACTGTTCTTCCCTGATGGGTTCGTGGTTGGTACCATCAAAAACATAATCGGTGGAGACGTGAACAAAAAGTGCGTCGGCTTCGGCAGCGGCAAGTGCCAGGTTGCCCACAGCTTCGGCATTTAGCAGATTGGCCATCTGTGGTTCGCTTTCGGCGCGATCCACCGCGTTGTAGGCCGCACAATTGATGATGCAATGAATATCCTGATCTTTTACCATTTGCTTAACGGCCTGTGCATCGGTGATGTCGAGCGCGTCGATGTCAGTAAAATGAAAATGATATTGCGGAAAGCTGCCGGCAATTTCTCTGATAGAATTTCCCAACTGTCCGTTGCTGCCGGTAACCAAGATGTTAAGCATGATTACAGATTTTTGGTATCAATACTTTTAAAATATTCGATGGTTTTTGTAAGTCCTTCGCGCAGCTCTACCACAGGCTTCCAGCCAAGCTCTTTGATGGCCAGCGTAATGTCGGGCTGACGTTGCAGCGGGTCGTCGCTGGGAAGTGGCTCGTAAACTATTTTTGATGCGCTATCGGTGAGTTCTATCACCAGCGAAGCCAGTTGCTGGATGGTGAACTCGTTGGGGTTGCCGGTGTTGACGGGGCCGGTAAGATGTCGCGGTGAGTTCATCATGCGTATCATAGCCTCTATCAGGTCGTCCACATAGCAAAAGCTGCGCGTTTGTGAGCCGTCGCCATAAATGGTGATGTCCTTGCCGTTGAGCGCCTGCACGATAAAATTAGAAACTACACGGCCATCGTTGGGGTGCATGCGCGGGCCGTAGGTATTAAAGATGCGCTGTATCTTAATGTCCACCCCGTTTTGCCGGTGGTAGTTAACCATGAGCGCTTCGGCGCAGCGCTTGCCTTCGTCGTAGCAGGCACGAATGCCGATGGGGTTTACGTGCCCCCAGTAACTTTCCGTTTGCGGATGTTCTTCCGGGTCGCCATATACTTCGCTGGTGGAAGCCTGCAAAATGGTGGCGCGCGTGCGTTTGGCCAGCCCCAGCATATTGATGGCGCCCATCACGCTGGTCTTTATGGTTTTGATGGGATTGTACTGATAATGGATAGGAGAGGCGGGGCACGCCAGGTTGTAAATCTGATCCACTTCAACAAAGAAAGGCATCGTAACATCGTGACGCACCAGCTCAAAATAGGGATGCTTCAGCAAGTGAACCACATTTTGTTTTTGGCCTGTAAAGTAGTTGTCCAGACAAATCACCTCGTTGCCTTCGGCCAGCAGCCGCTCACACAGGTGCGACCCCAGAAATCCGGCGCCACCCGTAACCAGTATTTTCTTCTTCATTTTATTAATATCAAAATTGAATTTCTTAATCCTATCGGATTGGTTAATTGAGTTTTTAATGTTGAAATTTACTTGGTTAAAAGACAGGTAATGAGTAATCTCAGCATCATATTCCCTCTTTCTTAACGGGATTTCCCAGTCCGATGCCGAAATATTCGAAGCCCTGGCGATGTACCTCTTCGGCTTCATAAATATTACGTCCATCGAAGATCAGTGGCCTGCGCATGAGTTTTTTCATAACCGTAAAATTGGGAAATCTAAACTCGCGCCATTCGGTTACCAGCAGCAGTGCGTCGGCATCTATCAGCGTTTCGTACTGATCTTTGGCGTAGGTGATTTTGTCGCCGATGCGGCGCTGCGCCTCTTCCATAGCCACCGGATCATAGGCCACCACTTCGGCGCCGGCTTCGAGCAACTTCTCGATAATTACCAGCGAGGGTGCTTCGCGCATGTCGTCGGTTTGCGGCTTAAACGACAGCCCCCACAAAGCAATCTTTTTGCCTTTGAGCTGGCCGTCAAAATAACGTTGTAGTTTTTCGAAAAGCACCGATTTCTGCGATGCGTTCACTTCTTCCACTGCTTTGAGCACGCGCAGGGAGTAGCCATTTTGGTCGGCGGCTTTTATCAGCGCTTTTACATCTTTCGGAAAACAAGACCCGCCATAGCCTATCCCGGGATAGATAAACTTTTTGCCGATGCGCGAATCGCTACCTATGCCTTTGCGCACCAGCTCGACGTTAGCGCCCATTAACTCGCACAAGTTGGCAATGTCGTTCATAAAACTGATTTTGGTAGCCAGCATAGCATTGGCGGCATACTTTGTCATTTCCGCCGAAGGCACATCCATGATGATGATGGGATGGCCGTTGAGAGTAAATGGCTTATAGAGGCGATTCATGATACTTTCAGCTTTTTCTGATTCTACGCCCACTACGATGCGGTCGGGTTTGAGAAAGTCCTCGATGGCGGCGCCTTCTTTGAGAAATTCGGGGTTAGAAGCCACGTCGAAAGGAATGGTTACGCCACGTTTGTCGAGCTCCTCGCTGATGGCGTGCTTCACCTTGGCGGCGGTACCAACGGGCACAGTGCTCTTGGTAACAATCAAAATGTAGTCGGTCATATTTTTGCCAACTTCACGGGCTACATCAAGCACGTATTTCAGGTCGGCGCTGCCGTCTTCGTCGGGTGGAGTGCCTACCGCCGAAAAAATCACATCCACACCATCGAGCGTGCCGGCCAGATTGTTAGAGAAATGCAAACGCCCTTTCTCTACGTTGCGGTGCACCATATCTTCAAGGCCAGGCTCATAGATAGGGATAACGCCTTTTTTTAGTCCTTCAATTTTTTGTTCGTCAATATCAATACAAGTTACATCAATGCCTACTTCGGCAAAACAAGCGCCTGTGACCAATCCCACGTAACCCGTTCCAACAATAGTGATTTTCATGTTTTTATTTTAAGATTTCAATGTTAATATTTTTGAAAAGTCGGTAAAAGTAGTAAGAATGATTAAAACAGCCGGTTTATAATTGGTTGGTAGAGACGCACGGCCGTGCGTCTATTACCGGCCGTGCGTCGTAATTTATCGGCTGTTGGAAAGATCACATTTTTCAAGAGCAGCCAAATATTTATTAATGTATTCATCCACTGCCTTTCGGCGATATTGCATCACAAAGCGGGGATGCTCCAGCGGTATTATTTCATCGAATAGCTGCAGATCATCATTCAGGCGGCTCAGAAATTTATAATTCTTGCCACCGCCAATACAAATAGCACAACGACGATTCGCGCCAAAAGCTACCTGAGCGTGTAAAGTTTTATGGATAAAAGGGGTTACCAATTGTTCAAGCGCTGGCTCATCATAATAGTTGATGTTTTTGCCGGAATGCGTAAATCCCAAGGGCGACACTGCTGTAAAATAAAACTTACTATAAAATTTCCCGGCGCCTCCCACGGCATCTATCACCTGATAAATAAATTGTGAGCTAAGCTCGTGCTTTTTGCCGAAATCGTTAGCAATGCCACATTTTGTTTCGAGGTGGATGGGATCGGTAAATGAAATGCCGGTGATGCCGGCACCAAATCGACCCGGATTAATTCCAAACAGGAAGGTGCGCGGGCGGTCGTCGTCGAAAAAACGCTTATAAAACCGTTTCACCATTTCCATCACCGTTGTGTTCTGAAAAGGATTCATCACGTCCACGTCGCTGCCGGGAAGCTCCAGTTGTAGTTGTTGATGAAATCCGATGGCCTTGTCGGCAAATGTCTCCATAGGTCTGATGTTTTTGTTGATTAAGTAACGTTGTTCGTTGTTTGTTGTTTGTTTCCCGAATCGCTGCGCTCTCGGGATTTCGCTTCGCTCAAGTTTGTTGTTCGTTGTTTTTCGCAGGTGCGGGATTGTTCGTTATTGAAAAAAAAAGACCAATGGGGCTCTGATGAATCGTAGATAATTTGCAAACCAACCTGAGTTGCCATCCCCTTCATGGCTGGCATCCCTTGCATAGCCGACTGCCGGCTGAGGACTGAGAACTACCGGCTGAGAACTACCGGCTGAGAACTGAGGACTGAGAACTGAGGACTGAGAACTGCCGGCTGAGGACTGAAGACTGAGAACTGCGGACTGAGAACTGAGGACTGCTGGCTGCGAACTGCGGACTGCCGGCTGAGGACTGAAGACTGAAGACTGCCGGCTGTTGACTGAGGACTCCTAATTTAGAATTAATAAAAATTACGCCCTAAACAACCAACTTATCAAAAGGTGTTATAATTTTGTTGCTCAACTTTTTAATGATGGAAAAGCACAACTTCCACCTAAGTCTTTATCACAACTTTGGCAAAGGCCTCTACGAATGCTGGATGATCTGATCTGGGCATCTTTTCCACGTCTTTTTTTTCAAAATTTCACCAAAAATTTATTTAAAACAAAAGCAGGCCGACTTCATCGTTAGCCTGAAGTTGCACGATGGAAGGTATAATTTACGACATCAAACGTTTTGCATTACACGACGGACCGGGCATCCGCACTACGGTGTTTCTCAAGGGCTGTCCGCTGGCTTGCTGGTGGTGCCACAATCCGGAGAGCCAACTGCCGGCACCTGAACCAAGCGCGGTAGTCACCATTTTGGATGAGGCCAGCCATGAGCGCCGGCATACTTTGGGCTACCACACCACCACCGGGGCGGTGATGGAGGTGATCGACAAGGAAGCAGTTTTTTATGATGAGTCGGGTGGGGGAGTTACCTTTAGTGGCGGCGAACCTTTGATGCAGCCGGAATTTTTGAAACAATTACTACAAAGCTGCAAAGATCACGGCTATCATACGGCGGTAGATACCAGCGGACATGCTCCCTGGCAGCGCCTGGAAGAAGTTCTGCCTTTTACCGATCTTTTTCTGTACGATCTGAAGCACCACGATGATGAGCTGCACCAGAAGTACACCGGCGGATCGTTAAGGCTTATCCTCGACAATCTCAGCCGGCTTGCTCAAAAGCATACAAATATCGTCATCCGCATTCCGGTGGTACCGGGCATCAACGATAGCGCAGCCGATAAAGAGGCTTTCGCCAAAATCATAACCGGATTGGGCAGCATTCGCCAGGTGCACCTGTTGCCATTTCACAACATGGCACAGCACAAATACAAGCGCTGGGGCATGGAAAACAAACTTACTAATCTTAATAACTTAAACAAAAACGACCTTTTACCGGCTGCTGATTTTTTCGCTGCAAAGGGTTTTGAAGTAACCATTGGCGGTTAGCGCTCCCAATACATGGTCATTATTTTATTAATAAAAAAACTACAAATACGATGATAACAGAGAGAATAGCAAAACTAAGAGAAAAGAGCCTGCGGGCTGTAAACCGCCTCACCGCCGAGCGGGCGTTGCTGGTGACTGAATTTTACCAGTCGGGAGTGGCGCAGGGCGTATCGGTGCCGGTGGCGCGCGCCCTTTGTTTCAGGCACATTATCGAAAACAAATCGCTTTATGTGGATGCCGACGAACTCATCACCGGCGAGCGCGGTCCTGCGCCAAAGGCTACGCCCACCTATCCGGAAGTAAATTTGCACACGCTGCAGGATTTGGAAATTTTGCACACGCGCCCAAAAGTTTCTTTTGTAAGCGACGAAAAAACCCGAAGCGCTTATCGCGACGTCATCATCCCTTACTGGAAAGGCAAAAGCAACCGCGAAAAAATTATGGCCAACATGGATCAGGAATGGCTCGACGCCTATCAGGCGGGAATGTTTACGGAGTTTCAGGAGCAGCGCGCGCCCGGACATACGGTGGCCGGCGACAAGATTTACCACAAAGGCATGCTCGACATTATTGCAGACGTTGATGAGGCCATTGCAAAGCTCGACTTTTATAACGATCCGCAGGCACTCGACAAGCGCGAAGAGCTGAAAGGAATGCGTATTGCCGCTGAGGCAATCATCCTATATGCCGGGCGGTGTGCCGACATGTTGGAGCAACTGGCCGGCGAGCAGCCGCAACAAAAGCGGGAGCTGCTCGAATTGGCTGATATCTGCCGGACAGTTCCCGCGCAAAAACCGCAGACTTTCCACCAGGCTTTGCAATATTATTGGTTTGTCCATCTGGGTGTGATTACCGAACTCAATCCCTGGGATAGCTTCAACCCCGGGCGCCTCGATCAGCACTTGTACCCTTTTTATAAAAAAGAAACCGAAGCCGGCACGCTTACGCGCGAAAGAGCCGAAGAGCTGCTTCAGTCGTTTTGGATCAAATTTAACAACCACCCGGCTCCACCCAAAGTGGGCGTAACGGCACAGGAAAGCAATACCTACACCGACTTTACGCTCATCAATACCGGTGGCCTCACCAGCGGTGGCGCCGATGCTGTGAATGAACTGAGTTTCCTGATCCTCGACGTGATCGAAGATATGCGGTTGCTGCAACCCGGCTCGATGGTGCAGTTGAGCAAAAAAAATCCCGACCGCTTCATCCACCGTGCTTTGAAAATCAGCAAAACGGGATTTGGGCAACCCTCCATTTTCAACACCGACGCCATCGTGCAGGAGCTGGTGCGCCAGGGCAAGAGCATCCAGGATGCCCGCAACGGCGGAGCCAGCGGATGTGTGGAAGCAGGAGCCTTTGGCACCGAGGCCTACATTCTTTCTGGATATTTTAATCTCACCAAAATGCTGGAGCTTACGCTAAATAATGGCAAAGACCCGCGCACCGGCAAGCAACTCGGACCACAAACCGGCGATGCCACCAATTTTAAAACCTTCGACGAAGTGATGGCCGCTTTCGAACAGCAAGAATATTATTTTGCCCATCTCAAAATTAAAGGCAATAACATCATCGAAAGTCTTTTTGCGCGCAACCTGCCGGTGCCTTTTCTTTCGCTGATCATCGACGACTGTGTGGCCAATGGCAAAGATTACAATGCAGGCGGCGCCCGCTACAACAGCACCTACATTCAGGGCGTTGGTCTGGGCAGCCTCACCGACAGCCTGGCGGCGATAAAATATCATGTTTTCGACAACCAAACCATTTCGATGAAAGGCATGGTGGATGCTGTGCGCAAAAACTTCACTGATTACGATGAGCTGCGCTACAAGCTGGTTTATGAAACGCCCAAATACGGAAACGACGACGACTACGCCGACGATATTACCAAAGAAATTTTTGAGATTTTCTTCCGGTCTGTCGATGGCAAGCCCAATATCCGGGGCGGTGTGCATCGCATCAACCTGCTACCCACCACCTGCCATATCTATTTTGGAAGCGTTATCGGTGCCATGCCCGATGGACGCAAAGCCGGAGTGCCACTGAGCGAAGGTATTTCGCCGGTGCAGGGCGCCGATAAAAATGGACCTACAGCCGTGCTAAAGTCGGCTGCTAAAATCGATCATCTGCGCACCGGCGGAACATTGCTCAACCAGAAGTTTACACCATCATTCTTCGACGATCCGGAGAGCATCCCTCGGCTTGGCCAGCTCGTTCGCAGCTATTTCCGCCTCGACGGCCATCACATCCAGTTTAATGTGGTGTCGGTCGAAACGCTCCGCCATGCTCAGAAACATCCCGAGCAGCACCGCGATCTCATCGTTCGGGTGGCAGGCTACAGCGACTACTTCAACGATCTGGGCGAAGATTTACAAAACGAAATAATCCACCGCACTGAGCAGGTCGGTTGCTAGTGGGCGTCCCTTGTGGGCGTCCCTTGTGGGCGTCCCTTGTGGGCGTCGTCGGGGCGTCCGTCGGGGCGTCCCTTGTGGGCGCCCTGTCGAATAATTATCTTAATTTTGTAAACAAAAAACGATTCAAGAATCAATCATAAAAATTTATACAATGAAAAAATCTATTTTCTCTCTTGTATTGCTACTTATCCTCTCCTCGCTGGCCATTGTCGATGCGCAGAACTACGATAAGCTTACCGACCAGCAACTTGCCGATCATCCTTATTGGATTGAGATGATGCAGGATGAAACGGTGAATTTTTACACAGTACAGCATGCTTTTGAAGTTTACTGGAAAGATCGTAAAATAACCAAAGGCAGCGGTTGGAAACCTTTTAAGCGGTGGGAGTACATGATGAGCAGCCGTGTGAATCCCGACGGCAGCCGCCCGCCCGCCGACCTTGTTTGGCAGGAATACAATAATTACCTCGACAAGCATCCTGATTCAAAATCCGCTGCTGGCAACTGGGAAAACCTGGGGCCGCACATCTTGCCCAGCAAAGGCTATGAAGGACTTGGGCGTATCAATGCACTGGGGTTTCATCCCACCGATCCGCAAACTATTTATATAGGTGCGCCGGCTGGTGGTTTTTGGATCAGTAGCGACTATGGCGCCTCCTGGCATACCACTACCGATCAGCTCCCGTCGCTCGGTGTGTCGTCGATAGCCATCGACTACGATGATCCCATGATTATTTACATCGGTACCGGCGACCGGGATGCCGGAGATGCTGCAGGGATTGGTGTACTGAAATCTTTCGACGGAGGCGAAACCTGGGAGCTATACAACAACGGCATGGGTAACGCAACCGTTGGCCGCTTGTTGATACATCCCGAAGACCCTTTCGTTATTTGGGCTGCCACCAACAATGGTATTTTTAAAACTACCGATGGTGGCCAAAGCTGGCAAAACAAAAAAGGGGGCAACTTTAAAGATATTGTGATGAAAACCGACGATGCCGAAGTGCTTTTTGCCACCGCCGGTGGTGGATTTTACCGCACAACCAACGGCGGCGAAAATTGGGAACAGATCAACTCAGGCCTTCCCGGAGGAAGTCGCGGCGTGATAGCCGTAACACCTGCTAACCCGCAACTTGTATATTTCCTTCTGGCCACTGGCGACTCTTTTAAAGGTCTATATCGATCCACTGATGCAGGACTTAACTTTTCGGTTCGATCCACTTCACCCAATATCATGAGCTGGGGCTGCTATGGCGGCGACGGCGGACAAGCCTGGTACGACCTGGACGTAGCTGCCGACCCGGTAAATCCCGAAGTGTTATTCGCCGGCGGTGTCAACTGTTTCAAATCGCCTGATGGCGGTACCTCCTGGGAAATAAGCTCACACTGGTGGGGCGACTGCGGCGTACCTTCTGTTCATGCCGACCTGCACGTACTCGAATACAATCCCGCCGATGGACGCCTCTATGCCGGCAACGATGGCGGTATTTACTGGTCAGGTGATCAAGGCAGCTCCTGGCACGAAATTACTGACGGTCTGGCCATAAGTCAGGTTTATAAAATAGGCCAGAGCGCTACCGTGCGCGACAAAGTGATAAATGGCTATCAGGACAACGGAACCTCCACCTACATGGGTACCGACAATTGGAGCACCAACCTGGGCGGCGACGGAATGGAGTGCGTTATCGACCATCAAAATGCACTTTATAGCTATGGATCACTATATTATGGCGATATTTTTCGCATCGTCAACAACAACGAACAGTCAAAGATTGCAGGCGAAGGGGTAAACGGAATTAACGAAGGTGGCGCCTGGGTGACACCGTTTCTGCTGCACGAAGAAAATCCCGTAATCATGTTTGCCGGCTTCAAAAACGTGTGGAGAGCACCCAATGTGAAAACCGGTAACCCAAGCTGGACCAAAATCTCTAACAACCTGGGCGGCACCAACAACGTGCTGATGCGGGTGCTGGAACATTCGCCGGCTGATATAAATATTTTATACGCTTCACGCGAAGACAGAACCCTTTTCAGAACAGACAATGCAAACGACGCTTCTCCGCAATGGGAAAATCTTACCAGTTCCTTGCCTGCCAATACCAGCATCAACGATCTGGAAGCCGATCCTTACGACCCGGCAACCATTTACATGTGCCAGGGCACCGGCGTATATGTATCGAGAGATAAAGGAGTAAGCTGGCTGGACATTACCGGGAGTTTGCCGGGCGTATCCAAAAACGATATTGCCTGTTATCGCAACAGCCTGGAAGGAGTTTATATTGGCACCGATGCCGGAATTTATTACCGGGATGCTTTTATGAACGACTGGATTCGCTTTAACGACGGTTTCCCGGCCAGTGCCCACGTAACGGAGCTGGAAATATTTTACGATCCCACCGATCCGGCGCAGGATGTTATCCGGGCTGCCACCTATGGCCGCGGACTGTGGAGCTCCGACATGTATCACGCTGCTCCGGTAGCCAACTTTGTGGCCGACCAAACTACGATACCGCCACAAGCTGTGGTTCATTTCAAAGATATGTCGTCAGGCGTGCCCACACAATGGGAATGGCTTTTTGAGGGTGGCATGCCTGCCACGTCAGCCGTGCGAAATCCGGAAGTAACTTACGTAATGCCCGGAACCTATGACGTAGCATTGGTTGTAACCAATGAATTTGGAACACACAGCATTACATTTGAAGATTATATTGAGGTGGATGCTTTACTGCTGCCGATAGCCGGATTTTCTGCTTCCCGAACAGCCATCTGCGAAGGCGAAATAGTATATTTTACTGATATGTCAGAAAACGCACCCATTACCTGGGAATGGACTTTTGCGCCCGATGACGTGGTGTTTTTAGAAAATACTTCTGCCAACAGCGCCGATCCGGTGGTACAATTTCTCTCTTCGGTGCCTTACACCGTAACGCTTAAGGTTACCAACACCGTTGGTATCGATGTTATCACCAAAGAAAACTACATCAAGTCAGGTGGCTATACTGCACCTTTTGCTGCCGACTTTAGTAATGGCTTTGAGCAGCAAAGTTGGAGCGTCGTTAATCCCGATAGCCAAAAAACCTGGGAAATTGCGCAGCCAGCATGGTCGCCGGGTGATGCGCCGGCAGCGTTTATGAATTTTTTTGGTTACAACCAAATGAACCAACGCGACCAACTGATAAGCCCGCCGCTCAATCTTACCGACATCAACGATCCTTATTTGATGGTTGATTATGCTTATACCTATCGGATGGCACTAAAGGACTCGCTGGTGATTTATGTTTCTGACGATTGCGGCGATAGTTGGAACCGTGTATTTGGCGGCAGCGGCGACGATTTTATCACTGCACCACCCCAAACCAGCAGCTTCGACCCCACCGGCCACGAGCAGTGGTGCGAGCTGATTACCGACACAGAGTGCATCAGCATCGACCTGAGCCAATATGCCGGCAAACAAAACGTACAGGTGATGTTCGAATCGATGAATAAATTTGGTAACAACCTTTATCTGGCCAACATCCAGGTGACTTCGCCCACTGCTGTGAATGAAACACCTGGCGCCGGGCAGGTTTTTACAATTCATCCCAATCCCGCGCAGGGCAGTTTTGTAATAAATGTTGCCGTCGCTGACGAATATCAAATGGAAATCCTCAACAGCTCCGGCCAAAAGGTGCTGTCGAAAACCCTCACCGGCGCTGCTGCCATTAGGATTTCCGATCAGGCACCGGGGCTTTATTTTGTAAAGCTCACCAATGGCACAAAGATGTGGATACAAAAAGTAGTAATACAATAAGCAAGCGATAAAACAGTAAAACTGTACGATGGCTACCCGACGCGGTAGCATTCGTACAGTTTTGCTTTATGCGCAAGGGGGGGGCGCTAATTGTAAAAAGACAGAAAAACGATTGACAATTTGCCATTAATAAACAGAAAAAGAAAAACCAAATAATGAATAGCCAACGCACAAAACAGAGCGTTTGTAAGCTCCTGCATAAAAAAACCAATACTTCAGCTTGCAAAAGCTCTGTTTTCTTTAATAAAGGTTTTTAAAGATATGGGAAATGAAATCTAAAAGCGAAATAGTAATATACCAGGCTGACGGGCTTACAAAAGTTGAAGTGCAAATTGACAATGAAACGGTTTGGCTCAGCCAGGAACAAATGGCAACCTTATTTGGAAGAAACAGGGTGGCCATTACGCAACATATCGGCAATATTTTTAAAGAAGGTGAGCTTATTAAAAAAGTGGTATGTAAGGATTTCTTACTAACCACTCAGCACGGTGCCATTCAAGGGAAAACCCAATCAAGAAAGATTAAATTATACAACCTTGATGTTATAATTTCTGTTGGCTATAGGGTAAAATCCAAACAGGGAACCCAATTCCGTATTTGGGCCAATCAGATATTAAAGGACTATTTGTTGAAGGGTTATGCTTTAAACAACCGAATGAACCATATCGAGGATAATATCCAGGCATTAAATGAGAAAGTTGGGCGTATTGATTTGCAGATAAATACTACACTTCCGCCATTACAAGGAATTTTCTTTAACGGGCAGGTTTTTGACGCGTATACTTTTGTGGCTGATATTGTTCGGTCAGCAAAAAAATCAATCGATTTGATCGATAATTATGTAGATGATAGCGTGTTGGTTCTGCTTGATAAAAGAGAAAAAGGCGTCTCGGCCTGCATCTACTCAAAAGATATCGGCAAATCACTAAGGCAAGACCTTGAAAAACACAACACCCAATATCCGGCAATAAAAGCAAAACTTTTTAGTGACGCCCACGACCGTTTTTTGATTATTGACGATTTCATTGTTTATCATATCGGAGCAAGCCTTAAAGATTTGGGGAGGAAATGGTTTGCATTTACTAAAATAGAAGGATTTGCTAATGAAATCGTTCATAAGCTGAAAGGAGTTGATTATGAAGGATTATAAACGGATTGGCGAACATATTCGGCTTGTAGATAAACGAAACAAAGGACTGCAAGTAAAACAGCTTTTGGGTGTAAGCATTTTAAAACAATTTATTCCTTCTGTTGCCAGTATTATTGGAACGGAGCTACAGGTGAGCTACACACAATAAATAATTTCAGAGCCGCCATTACCCGCGATGCTCCGAAATCAGTTGGTTGCGCAGGCTCATCAGGTTGTTGCTGAGGCCGACTTTATATACATGCGGGTTTTCAAAGCGCTTGTGTTCATCGGGTAGTTGTGAAACGCGATGCTGACGGTATTCGGAAATTTCGCTGATGCTTTTTTCTTTTATAATCACCTGGCCATTTTCGACAACTTTGTGGGTGATAATCTCTTTGTTTAGTCCGACTACCGTGGTATTGCGATCGGGGTAGCGGGGATGGAAAATGGTTTGAATATCTTTTTCATCCTCATCAGCCAAAGCAATTGCATCTGCATAAAATGTATTGTCGTGGCTGATGTAGCGGATGATTTTCTTTTTTCCCGGAAGGGTGATTTTGTTAAAATCTTCTGACAATTTAATGGCTGGCCTGCCATTGATGGAGCTGAGCTTATATACGCCGTCCAGCGCTGCATCTTTTTGTCCGGTTACGAGGCTTGTACCCACACCAAACCAGTCGATGGGAGCTTGCTGATCGATGAGGCTTTTGATAAGGTATTCGTCGAGTTGGTTGGACGCCACAATTTTTACGTCGGTCAGCCCGGCCTGGTCGAGTAGATGGCGCGACTGCTTGGCCAGATAGGCCAGGTCGCCGCTGTCGAGGCGGATGGCCATCAGATGCTGTCCATTATGCTTCATTTCTTTGGCAACAATAATGGCATTGGGCACACCACTTTTCAATGTGTCGTAGGTATCGACAAGCAACGTGCAGTTATCGGGATGGGTTGTGGCATAGGTACGAAACGCCGTTAGTTCGTCGTCGAAACTTTGTATCCACGAGTGTGCCATTGTTCCCGACGAGGCGAGGCCGTAACGAAAAGCACTCAGCACGTTCGAAGTGCTGTCGGCACCGCCAATCACCGCTGCTCTGGTAGCTGATATGGCCGCCGATCCCTGCGCCCGACGCATACCAAATTCCATGATAGTCCGGCTGCCTGCCGCATGGCGCATACGGTTGGCTTTGGTAGCTATCAGCGATTGAAAATTCAAAGTGTTAAGCAAAAGGGTTTCTATCATTTGGGTTTCGATGAGGCTTCCTTCGACGCTTACCACCGGCTCATTTGGGAAAACAATCTCGCCTTCCTGTGGTGCGTATATTTTTCCGCTGAAGCGAAAATTTTTGAGATACTCCAGAAAATCGCTGCCAAAGCCTCTTCGGTGCAAATAGTCGAGGGCATCGGTATCGTACCTGAAATTGCCAAGCATTTCAAGCAAATCCTGCAATCCGGCAAAGATGACAAATCCGGAGCCGAAAGGATTTCTGCGGAAGAAGTAGTCGAAACTGGCGGTCATGTTTGCCTTGCCCGACAGCAGGTAACCTTCGGCCATTGTCAGTTCGTAATGGTCGAGGAAAAGCCCCAATGCTTTGTATGAATTATTCATGATTAGAAATTTAGCAAAATCAACATAAAAGGAAAGGGTTTTGTTTGGGTATGTCCCATCGGTTTATTTTTTAGCTTGAGGATGCAAAACCCAATCGGTAACAAAACAAAAAAAGACCTCCTGGAGGGGAGGTCTTTTTTTATTTATTACATTTCATCAAAACTGATTAAATAAGGCCTTTGCGCTTAAGCATCGGCTCTTTTTGGGGCGCCTTGCCACGGAAGTTCTGGTATAAAGTCATCGGGTCGTCGGTGCCGCCTCTTTCGAGTACGTTGTGACGGAAGGCTGCTGCTGTGGTAGAATCAAAAAGAGAGGTCTCGTTGAAAGCTTCAAAAGCGTCGGCATCCAGAATTTCGGACCAGAGATAGCTGTAGTATCCTGCGGAGTAGCCGCCGGCAAACACATGCGCAAAATAGGGCGAGCGGTAGCGTACCACGATTTGTTCAGGCATCTCAATTTTTTGCATGGCAGCGTTTTCAAAGGCGATGGCGTCCTGCTCTTCGGTGGTGGTAAGCGAGTGCCAGTCGAGGTCGAGGTAGCAGGCAGCAAGGTATTCCATGGTGGCAAAACCCTGGTTAAATTTCCCTGCGTTTTTAATTTTCGCGATAAGCGCATCAGGAATTACTTCACCGGTTTGGTAATGGTGTGCATAATTTCTCATCACTTCGGGTTCGGCAGCCCAGTTTTCCATTACCTGCGATGGCAGCTCCACAAAGTCGCGTGGCACCGACGTTCCCGAAAGGGTTATGTAATTACAATCGCTCAGCAGTCCGTGCAGTGCGTGGCCAAACTCATGA
>SABY01000233.1 GCA_009928785.1 Clostridia bacterium
CACCAGCCGTGCGCCGGGTTTTACCACCACCTTGGCCGAAGGCGGGAAATACACTTCGCCACCGGCAGCTATCGTAAGGGTAGCACCCGGTTCTACTACTATACCACATTGCAGGGGAATGTTGGTGTTCCAGATGGTATCGGTAGAAATGACAATGGGCGATGAATTGGTAATACATGGCAGATTAAGTTCCCAAACTCCGCGGCCAAAGGTGGCAACACGAATAGTATGGCTGATATAATTAATTTCAATTCCGGCTGGGCGGACATGTGGTAATCCGGTGCCAATAAGTTGCCATGCATTTTCCGGATTTTCCATCAAAAGATCGTCTGTATAAAAAATACCATATTCAGTCGCCAGATAGATACCCCCATTGCTTCGCTTATCAACGGCGATGCAATTCTTACTTATAGAAGTTGTTGGCAGGTTGTAGGTGATATCCTCAACAATCGGCTTAAGATTCGTATAGTCGATTTTAAAGATCATAGAATCAGTAGGTGAAAGTATTGCCTGAGTGGTGTAAGAAAGAATAATTTTATCAGCATCATCAGGATTAAAAGCGACGCTTCCTATGTATCTTTTATTGGTAGGAGTTGGCAACTCATGCCAAAGAACTTGTTCTGGATTAAATTCGTTGGCATTTTTAGTACGCATCAGCCTATGTGTGGTGTAGGTTTCCGTTGGTGACAAATTATGGGTAACTATCATATTTGCCAGCAGAATATCACTATCAGTGTGTGGGGTGTACATATCGAAAGTGATTATCTGTTTGGGATTGATAAACATACTCTGGAAATTTGATATTGTTCCATCTAATGACGAATCATCCCAGCATTTGCGTTTAACATTCTCAAAAGGTATGGGATCGTAATTGTTCATAAAAAAAACATCAGGATTTTTTTTATTGAGCACTCCAACTCCCAAAAAATGCGTGCTGTTATTAATGTGTGCGTATGTTTGAAATGCGTCCGTGGTATACCACCAATCACCCCATTGTCCGGATATAAACATATGATCAGCATCAGTATTATCAATCACTGGTTTCATTCCGTCACACACTAATAGTTGTTTCCAGTCGGTTTTCCAGCCTGGTTGATAAGGTGTTGTTGTTATTTGATTTCCATCATGGTACAGACCAGCTAATACCGGTTGAGATTCGGAATAGGCAGTAGCAAATCCTTCAACCTGCCCCACTCCCAATCCATTGTATTTTTGAATAAATTTTGTACCATGCGCCATTAATTTCTCCACACCACCATGTGTGCATGCCCATACTTCACCAGGTTGGTATGGATGATACACTAGATCCTCGACATCTGAATGGATCACAGAACATCCTTTTTTACCTCCGTTAAAAATATTGTATTTACTAGCATATAGTCCCTGTGTAACAAAAATTGTATCACCTGATCCGGTTTGTTCTACCCCAAATCCATGTCCGTCTCCATACCCAAAGACATCGTCAAATGTTGCAATATGTTGCCACGAAAATGTGCTGTCTATGTTTACATAATATAATGAGTGATATGAAATATCTCTAGTAAAACAAAATAAATACCCCGGACGAGCTTTGGATACTTCAATAGTAAAATGTTGCTGTCTGAGACCCCCATCTGTAAGATATTCGGGTTGCACCGGCAATGCTTCCCATGTAAAAATGTCGCCATTGCTTTCGGAAATCATTATCTTCCATTGTTCCGCCACCTTATCATAAATGGCAGCATACATAACAGAATCAATATCCGGTCTGAATTCAATGTCATAAACAAAGCCATCCAATACTTTCGTCCATGTTGGCTCGCTAATATTACATGAGTAAGTTTTCCATAAACCTGCTGATGTTGAAGCATACATTATATTATGATCCACCGGATGAAGAGTAATTTGGTAGATTTTAGTCCATTTCCCAAAATCATTGTAATCAGCAATCGTGTGCCAGGTTTTACCTTCATCATGAGTTCTTTGTATTCCGCCCAATTTTCCAATAAACATCGCTTCGGTACTGGCAGAATTTCCTGAACTTGCAGCATACCAGATGAGATGATTTTTAGGATGGAATATAGCCCAACTGCAACCTGATTGAGGCCACTCATCGGTTCCGGTAGGCTGCCAGGTGCTAGCCGTATCAGTCGAATAAAATAATCCGCCTACTGTGGAACCGGTGAGCATAATAAAAGTAGAATCCGCTGTGCCATTATCATAAAAGGTTAAAAACTCGACAGGGCCAATTCCTTTACCCCCGGAAGTTTGAATTGTGTTAGGCCCAATTTCATGCCATTTGTCAGTTGAGTAATAAGTGTAATCACTCCTCTTATTGTTGTAATAATCAGCCATAGCGTCATAATAAATAGAAAAGTCACCATGGGATGAAAGTCGGGATTCCCATATGCTTTCAAATAATTTGAAACGCTTGTATTCACTGTCGCCAGCAAAAAATATCGCGCTATCCATAGTGGTTCGTAAGCTATCAAGATAGCGGTTCATGCCGGAGCGGATGTCATAGAAATTATATCCTTGCTCCATGTTGTTAAGATAAGTGTCGAGCTGCCCGTACCCGCCGGGCGCCATCAACACAACCAAAGCGATGCACAGCCAAAGCCTCCGGATTGGCCGCAGCATCCTGCCTGAAATTGTTTTTTGTGCCATGATTTGTGAGTTTTAAATTTATAATTAAAGAACGAAAAGAATTTCAGTCCCGGGGTCACCAAAAAGCCGCTACAGTAAAGCCACACCTGTTTGTTTTTCCTACAAAAAACCTATCTGCGTAGCGACTTTCAATAATGACATCAAAATTAAAAAAGAATTTTGAAAGAGCAATGAAAAATTATCAGAATTTTTTTTTGCCTGCCTGGTTTTTTTTTCAAAAGGGGTGGTAATAGGTGAAAGTCATGAAAATGTTTTTTTGCCTGGACACCTGGCAGGGAATCTATCTCTGCGAGTACCGCAACCACGGCGGCGAACGCAAAATCTGCCTGACGGTGATGGGGTGAGCAGCTTTTCCTGATTTTCACAAAAAGTGTCTGGCTGTCACTCATAGCGCCGGCTACATCACTCCCGCACAAACTTCACCTTGCCGCGGATGCCTCCGTTGCTATAGATTACAGCCATGTACATACCGGTGCTCCAGCCCGAAACGTCGAGGCGGGT
>SABY01000234.1 GCA_009928785.1 Clostridia bacterium
TTATACATATTACCCTCCCTGATTTGTCGGCAAAGGTACAGGTCGTCCGTTGGCTGTAAAACCCGTTTTCAACTGATTTTTGGTGGGATAAAGCTGTAGATGCCGCGTAAGTATTTATGCTTAGCCGGTCAGCCAAACGTCGATTTTACTTCAAAGCCTCCCCGAAAAAGCATGCCTGTTGATAAAAAAATTAATTGCACATTTCAATCTTTTTTGATAGCAAAAAATAGACTTTGAAACCTTTCCCACATTACAAAAACTAAGAGCTAAAGGCCTGACGCGGAAAATAGCACATTGAAAATATTTCTTGTTTATTAAGTTTTTAAATTTTTACTTTGCCGACAAAATATTACAAATTGGTTTTAAAAACAATAAAAATAAGTCGGCTATGAAAAATTTAATTTGGCTTCTTTTAATTTTAGTTTTTATCTGTGCACTTCCAGACAGGTTGACGGCGCAAAACGACATTGAGATAAGCTACGATGCCTCGGGAAACCGAACCGGGATGAACGTGGTGGAGCTTAAAATGGCGGATGCCTCTGGCGATACCACTATTATAGAGCCTGTGCAAAAACCAAATCCTGAAAATGAGCATCTGGCCTTCGCTGATGGTGACGGCTTCAGAGTGTATCCAAATCCTACCACCGGCACCTTATTTATAGAGGCTGCCACCGGCACCGAAATGACCGATGGTAAAGTGGTGGTGTACAACAATGGCGGAATGATAGTAGAAAGGCTCGAAAGTGTATCCGGCCATTTCACGATAGACCTTAGCCCACAACCGGCAGGAGTCTATTTCATGAACATTTATTATGCGCCCGACCAGGTAACACACTGGAAAATCATAAAACAATAAAATGAATAATTCTCTATTTTCAAAAAACAGATAAATAAAATTAATATGAAAAACCTCTACCTCGTATCAGCACTCATCATTTTGTATATTGCAGCCAGCAGTTCGGCTTACAGTCAAACTATCAACGGGGGCTTACCCGATCCCTCAGGCTGCACCAATTGCAGTGGGACTACATTAAATTACACCAAAGTAGCCACTACTTTGGGCATTGGCACACAAGCCACTGATTCGGCAGCTTTTGCCAGCGGCAAAGGCTCTGTAGCCAGCGGCTTATACTCCACAGCACTTGGAAACCTAAGCGTGGCTTCCGGGCAAAACTCTTTTGCTGCCGGCTATCTGGCAAAAGCCACGGCTGCTGATGCATATGCATTAGGTTATAAAGCACAAGCGATGTATCAAAACTCCATTGCCATTGGCTACCTGGTAAAGGCTACCAGCACCAATAGTATTGTTATCGGGCAGGGACGTCTGAGCAATCAGCTACCTCTTGTTAATAATATCTCCAATTCAATCATGCTCGGAATGGGCGCTACTACTCCTACCATGACCATACTTGGTGGGGATACAACCAAACGCGTTGGAATAAACACGATGTATCCGCAAGCTAATCTGGATGTAAACGGAACTTTGCGTACTACTAATTTTCAGTTGAGCCGATCTACGCAAGCCAACTGGGTACTTGGCTCTGATGCCACAGGCAACGGCCAGTGGGTAAATCCCAAAACCCTGGGAATATGGAGCCTGAACGGCTCGCATGCTTATTACACCGGCGGCAATGTGGGTATTGGAACCAATAACCCTGCCGCCAGGCTCGACGTAGCTGGTACCCTAAAAGTACAGGACCTGAAACTATCCGGTGGCGCCGAAGGCAACATTATGACCCGCAACAGCGCCGGCAGTGCAGTTTGGACAGATGCCGCACTACTCAAACAGTTTGCCGACAATGTGGACGGTAACTATACTACTACCAAACGTCTTGGGATAAGCACTACTGCCCAAACCCAACTCTATGGCAATCTGCAAATAGGCAGCGAGTTTGTATTTTCAGGAGCTGCCAATTCCGACAACAAAATAATTGGGAACAACTATAAATGGGGTGCTGCCGGAAATATGCGCATCAACGATGGCTATACGTCGATGATTAGTTTTGGTGACGACAATGGAAGTGTGAGTTTGCATACAGCGGGAACTGGTACTGCCAATTCTCCTGTCGTTTTCAAAACGCTGGTTTTTACTGCCGAAGGAAAATTGGGCGTTGGCTTAAATAATCCGCAGCACACCATCGATGTGCAGGCACCCGGTGAAGTGAGTGCACATTTTCATTCACAGACAGCCCTGCGGAGCACCATCTGGGCAAGCAACACACAGAGAAGTTATGGTTTTGGTGTGGACGCCACAGGAACCGGCCACATATACCGAAGCATCAACCGCGATCCGCTGATGACCTTCACTACCGACGGAAAAGTGCTTATCTCCACACAGGCGGGACTAACTACCCCAGGCAGCCACCGACTGTACGTGGATGGAAGCATCGTGACTACCGAAGTAAAAATCGCTACCATCTCCAACTGGTCCGATTTCGTATTTGACGAAAACTACGCTTTGCCACACCTCAACGATGTAGAGGCCTTTATAAAAACCAACGGCCATCTGCCGGGCGTGCCTAATGCCGATCAGGTAAAAAAAGAGGGCATCAACCTGGCTGAAACCAACGCCCTGCTATTGCAAAAAATCGAAGAACTTACCTTGTACATCCTGCAGCAGGAAAAGAGAATACAGGAGCTGGAAAAACTTCTTCCAACCACTGAATCTTCCAACAAATAAAAGCAGCAAGGCATGAAAAAGATACCATTAACCATACTTCTTGTCGCTTATGGCGTGTGGGTTCTTGCCCAACACTCTTATGTGGAAGAAACCGGCGACAGAGAAATCAAATCCGGCGAAATTGTCCTGGCACGCGATTCCATTGTGCTAAAACCCGACTTCTGGTATAAAGCCATAGGAAGCAACTACTACAATGCGCGCATCGACGAAGATAAACTCGAAGACGAGAGCTATCTTAATGAACCCATCGATAACGACGGACGCACACTCAACACCCAATATGCAGTGGGAGCCATACAGGGCAACTTCGACGTATCGGCAACGGGAGCGGCCACTTACACCATACCTATAGCCGTGCCGCCGGGCACAGCAGGCATGCAGCCACAACTGGCCGTGGGCTACAGCAGTCAGTCGGGCAACGGGATGCTGGGCATGGGTTGGAACCTGCAGGGGCTATCGA
>SABY01000235.1 GCA_009928785.1 Clostridia bacterium
TTTCCGCCACATGGCGGAGAAAGCCTGTCCCGATTATCGGGAGGCAGGGGATGGGGTCAAGATGAGTTAGTATTTAATTCCATCAGCTAAATAGTTACATGATTTCTATATCTTATTTGCGTCAGTTTTGTCATACTCTGAATGTGTTCCAACGAAACGAATAAAAACCCACTGTCTTTCGTAATTTATGTCCACAACAAGCCGGTATTTGTTTCTGCATGATTACCAGTGTCTCTGTAAATGCATTATTACGTTTTTCCCTTTTAGCACTGCCATTCCTCCTACTTTTTACTGCGAACTGCCTACTGCGAACTGCCTACTGCGAACTGCCTCCTGCGAACTTCCTCCTGAGAACTTCCTCCTGAGAACTGCGGACTGAGAACTGCGGACTCCCTCCTGCGGACTGCTGACTGAGATCTGCGGACTGAGAACTGCGGTCTGAGAACTGCGGACTGAGAACTGCGGCCTGAGAACTGCGGACTGCCAACTGAGAACTGCCTCCTGTGCTATCTCACAATAATTTCGTCGGCAAAAATCCAGGTGGTGTCGCCAGCGCCGGGATGCCACGCCGGGCATACGCCGCCATTGGTTGCCTTTACACGGATATAGCGCGCCGGTGTTTCGGCAAACTTAACCTGAAGCTCCTCCGGAAAGCCGCCATCTTTCTTCCGGTCGGTGGTGTTGATAGCCGTGCCTGCCAGCGAATAGTTGGTGCCATCCTCCGAAAGAGAAACTTCCATTGTTTCCGGCATAAAAATCCAGATGGCCTGATATTGCATAAACGACCCGGATACACTGCTGATGGTGTGCGTTGCGCCCAAATCTATCTCCAGTTGCATATCATCACCATAAAACCCTTGCCACAAGCCGTCGTGGTGGCGCATGCTTCCCTGCAGTCCGTCCACCAGCGTGGTGGCGCCCTGGCCGGGATATTTGTTGGAAGGCGGGCTGGAATAATTTACTTTTGCGCCAAGCGCCTGATGAAATGCAATTCTTTTTTCCGAAAAGGTTTCATTCATTATTCCAGCGGAAAAAATTGCTGCACGCAAAGTTACCGAGCTGTCGATGGTGAGCGGGCTTGTGTAAAGTTCCGATTGCGGAGTTGGCACCGTGCCGTCGGTGGTGTAGCGAATTTCGGGCGAGAGCTGCTCGGTGGTAAGTTCGACGGTGAATTTCCGGTTG
The DNA here is from genome assembly GCA_009928785.1 of Clostridia bacterium. Classification (GTDB taxonomy): domain Bacteria; phylum Bacteroidota; class Bacteroidia; order Bacteroidales; family 4484-276; genus SABY01. The sequence goes on from SABY01000235.1 coordinate 1,183, forward strand.
GTGCTGTCGAAGTTGGTTTTAAACCCCACCGCATACGATCCTTCCGAATAATTTACACCCAAAACATCATATCTGTCGAACTGTGTTTCGATACGCTGGCGGAAGCTGTCCCAGTTTTTTTGTTGTGGTGCTGTCCAGAGCGCTTCGGCCAGCGCTGCCATGCGTGGGATAGCCATATATTCGGCGAGTTCTGGTGTAGGAATATATTCAGCCCACAAATTTCCCTGCCCGCCCAGGATATGTTTTGCCTGAGCGGCAGTGAGATCGGCCGGAACGGGATGGAAGGAGTAAACTCTTTTTAATGTTGTAAGGCCGCCAGGACCTTCGGGTTCAAAATCAGGGTTGGCCTGGTAGTAGTCGAAATAGCAATGCGATACCGGCGACATCACCACATCGTGTCCCTGGCGGGCAGCCTCTATGCCCCCGTCGATGCCGCGCCACGACATAACCGTAGCTTCGGGCGCCAGACCGCCTTCGAGGATTTCGTCCCAGCCAATGAGTTTTTTGTTTTTACTAATCAGATATTTTTCGATGCGTTTTACAAAATAGCTTTGCAGCTCGTTGGTGTTGGCCAGTTGGTGGTCGTGCATGCGCTTGCGGCATTTGGGACACGTTTCCCAGTGTGTCTTGGTGGCTTCGTCGCCACCGATGTGGATGTAGGGCGCCGGGAAAAGCGCAATTACCTCATCGAGTACGCCTTCGAGCATTTCGAAAGTTTTTTCGTTGCCAGCACAAAAAATGTCTTCGATAGGCCAATATCCTCCGGGCATTACGTAAAAAGGGCCATCGGTACAGGCCAGTTCGGGGTAGGCAGCGATGGCGGCAGAGGCGTGGCCGGGCATCTCTATTTCGGGCACCACCATGATGTGCCGCGCAGCAGCGTAAGCCACCACTTCGCGTATTTGCTCCTGTGTATAAAAACCGCCATAGGTGGCACTGTCGCCTGGCTGTGGCGGTGTGCGCTCATTCCACGGCTGCGATTCCCGATCCACGCGCCAGGCGCCCACGCTGGTAAGACGCGGATATTTTTTTATCTCTATGCGCCAGCCATTGTCGTCGGTGAGATGCCAGTGGAAAACATTCATCTTGTGCAAGGCAATCAGGTCGATGTAGCGTTTTACAAAATCAACATCGAAAAAATGCCGCGACACGTCCAGATGCATTCCCCGCCAGCCAAAAACCGGCTTGTCGTAAATATTCACGCAAGGCATACGCCACGTAATATTGTGTGCAGTGGTGTCGTAGATCTCCGGCGGCATGAGCTGATAAAAGGTTTGTATGGCGCGAAATAATCCTGCCGGTTTAAAGGAGGTAATTTTTACAGCAGACCTTACCATCTGCAGTACGTAACCCTCCTGACCCAACGTGTCGGCGGCAACATCCCTCAAAAAAAAGATCGCCTGTCCGCCTGAATGCGTTTTATAGGTTGCAGTGGGCAATAGCATACCGGTGCTTTGTCCAATTTGCCAGCGAAACAAATCCACCACCGCGGCAGTGGCGGTATCAGTGTCATCAAAAACTAGTTTCGTTTCGGGTGTTAATATAAAATCCCCTTCTTGTAATTCAACCTGAAGAGGTTGCGGGATGAGGCTGACGGGAAGTCGGTCTTGGTCGGATTTGCATCCTGATACAAAAAGCGCAGCTACAAATGTCGCCACAAAAAGCCGGATGAGATTTTTCATTTTTGTTCTCTTTTTTAAAAAATAATATAGTGCTGCAAACATAAGCCGAAAAAGTGAGACGGAAGCAAAAGGCCGCTCCGGGGTTGTTCGTTGTTTGTTGTTTGTTTCCCGAATCGCAAAGCTCTCGGGATTTCACCGCTTAAGTTTGTTTTTGACGTTTCGAGGTTCTGCGGACGCTCGAAAGTCTGTGGGTAGTTAGCAACTTTCTATCGTCCGACGAAGGAGGACATAGAAACGTTAAATTTGTTGTTCGTTGTTCCCCTTCG
>SABY01000098.1 GCA_009928785.1 Clostridia bacterium
GAACTATATTCTTTTTGATGATTATTCGCGCAACCACCTGTTGCCACTCACATTTACACGACCCGTTGCCGAGCTGCGCGTGGGCATTACTACCCTGCGTGAAAAGTGGGAGAAGCTGCTCAAAGCAAAAACCTCCACACTCACGGAGCCTTATCTGCAACTGAAATATCCGTTAAAAAAAGCAAAAGATACTGTTTTGATCAACGCATCGGTAATTCCCACGCCGGCACTTGTAGCGCGCATCCTCCAGTTGGAGCCTGACCAGGCGCTGGTGAGCGACCTGAAAACTGTGGCGCGCCGCATGGATTTGCAGAAACTTGAATTTTCGTTAGAGAGCGACGACGAAACCTGCACCAAAATAATTCTTGAAGAACCCTGCCAAAAAATAGAATATCCCTGGGACATCTTTGCCATGAATGGTGAAGCCATCGAAGCCGATTTTGCGCAAGCTATCAAAGGGCAAAAGTCGCAGAAGCCGGATGCTTCCAATCTGATCATCGGTAAGGGCAAACTCTTTATTCACCGCGACGCCAAAGTGTTTGGTGCCACCATCAATACCAGCGCCGGCCCGGTGTATATCGGCAGGGGCGCCGAAGTGATGGAAGGCGTGATGATTCGTGGCCCGTTTGCGCTTTGCGAAAATTCCACCATGAAGATGGGCGCTAAAATCTATGGCCCTACCACCATCGGGCCGCACTGCAAGGTGGGCGGCGAGCTTAACAATGTGGTGATTTTTGGATATACCAACAAAGCACACGATGGATTCATCGGCAACTCGGTAATTGGCGAATGGTGCAATATTGGCGCCGACACCAACTCATCCAACCTCAAAAATACCTATGACGAAGTGCGCGTGTGGAGCTATCCCAACCAAACATTTGTGGCCACCGGCAAGCAGTTTTGCGGCCTCATCATGGGGGACCATTCCAAGTGCGGCATCAACACAATGTTTAATACCGGCACAGTGGTGGGCGTGAGCGCCAACATCTTCGGGTCAGGATTTCAGCGCCAGTTTATCCCATCGTTTGCCTGGGGCGGCACGGCCGGGTTCACATCTTACAACATCGACAAAGCGCAACTGGTGGCAAGCCGCGTGTATAAACGCCGCGACATCGGCTACACCGACGCCGACAAAAAAATTATGGCCTACCTCAAAGAACTTACCGACAGCGGAAAACCTTTTTAGCAATTACCGGTTTCCTGGTGGCAGCATTCCCGCCGGACTTTGCCATTATTTCAGCCCAAAGCCCAATGGAATGCAGATTGATAAAGGTAGGCTGCTAACAAATTTATGCAATAATATTTTACCCTGAGGATACACTTCACCAGCCATTTACAAACCAACACCAGCGTTTGTTGCCGGATGAAGCTGGTGATAGAAATCCAATTTCCTGACACATTGACGCAGAAGACAAGAATTTATGATTGATAAAATAGAAATCAGAAGCCAACTATTTACCGATGTTATCGAGAACGACGCGGAGTTTATCCCTTTGCTTTCGCAGGAAGACGAAGAGATAATGAATGCCGAGGATGTGCCCGATGTGCTGTCGATACTGCCATTGCGCAACACGGTACTTTTCCCGGGTGTGGTGATTCCTATCACGGTGGGTCGCGACAAAAGCATCCAGCTTATCCGCGAAGCTTATCAGGCCAAAAAACCCATCGGCGTGGTAGCGCAAAAAGACCCCGAAGTGGACGACCCCGCCAAAGAAGACCTCTACCAGATAGGCACCATGGCCACCATCATGCGCATTTTGCAAATGCCCGACGGTAACACCACGGTAATTATCCAGGGCAAAAAACGCATCATGATCAACCAAATGGTGACAGACCAGCCCTATTTTATAGCCCAGGTGAGCACTTACGAGACGGCTGCGCGCCCCAGTGAAGACGAGAACTTCCACGCGCTGATTGCATCGCTCAAAGACCTTTCGATACAAATCATCAGGCTTTCGCCAAATATCCCCAGCGACGCTGCCTTTGCCATCAAAAACATCGAAAGCACCGGGTTTCTGGTAAATTTTGTTTCGAGTAATCTTAACATAGAAATTGCTGAAAAGCAAAAGCTGCTTGAGATTTCGGAGCTTAACGAACGGGCGCACAAAGTGCTGGAGGCGCTGAGCAAAGAATTGCAGATGCTCGAACTGAAAAACAAAATTCAGGACAAGGTAAAGGTTGACCTCGACAAGCAGCAGCGCGACTACATCCTCAACCAACAGATTAAAACCATACAGGAGGAGCTGGGCGGCACCTCGCAGCAGCAGGAAACTGAAGAGCTGCGTGAGAAAGCCAAAAGCAAAAAATGGTCGAAAGAGGTGGCGGAGACTTTTGAAAAAGAGCTGGTAAAACTCCAGCGCATCAACCCCAACGCCATGGATTATTCCATGCAACTCAACTACCTGGAGACATTGGTGGAGCTGCCCTGGAACGAATTTACGAAGGATAACTTCGACCTGAAACATGCCCAAAAGGTGCTCGATGAGGACCATTATGGTTTGGAAAAGGTAAAAGAACGGATCATCGAATATCTGGCAGTATTAAAATTGAAAGGCGATATGAAGTCGCCGATCATCTGCCTGGTCGGCCCTCCGGGCGTTGGCAAAACTTCGCTCGGAAAATCGATAGCACGGGCGGTGGAGCGCAAATACATACGCATGTCGCTGGGCGGCCTGCGCGACGAAGCCGAAATCCGCGGCCATCGCAAAACCTACATCGGCGCCATGCCCGGACGCATCATCCAAAGTTTGCGCAAAGCTAAAGCCTCCAACCCCGTGTTTGTCCTCGACGAAATCGACAAAGTGCTGGGCGCCAACCACAACGGCGACCCGTCGGCAGCATTGCTCGAAGTGCTCGACCCGGAGCAAAACACCTCCTTCTACGACAACTTCCTGGAGATGGAATACGACCTTTCGCGCGTGCTTTTTATAGCTACCGCCAACACGCTCTCCTCAGTGCATCCGGCCTTGCGCGACCGCATGGAAGTAATCGACATCAGCGGATACCTGCTCGAAGAAAAAGTGGAGATTGCCAAACGCCACCTGATCCCCAAACAACTGACTGAGCATGGCGTAAAGCGCACGCAGATTACTTTCCCTAAAGGAATTATCGAAAAAGTGATAGAAAACCACACCCGCGAATCAGGCGTTCGACTGCTCGAAAAACATATTGCCAAGCTCATCCGCGGCAAAGCCCGCTTCATTGCCGAAGGCGAAGATTATTCCAAGAAGGTAGTTGAAGAAGATTTGCAGAAAAGCCTGGGCGCATCCCGCTTTGAGCGCGAGCGCTCCATCAGCAACGACGTGGCCGGCGTAGTTACAGGTCTTGCCTGGACGGCTGCCGGCGGCGAAATATTGTTTATCGAATCGAGCATCAGCCCCGGCAAAGGCAACCTCACCCTTACCGGCAATCTGGGCGACGTGATGAAAGAATCGGCCACCATTGCCTACGAATGGATAAAAGCCCACGCCGATGATCTCGATATTCCGGCGGCAGTATTTCGCAATTACAATCTACACATTCACATCCCCGAAGGCGCCACGCCCAAAGATGGCCCCTCGGCAGGCATCACCATGCTTACAGGGCTTGCGTCGCTATTCACACAGCGCAAAGTGCGCAACAAAATAGCCATGACCGGCGAGATAACCTTGCGTGGCAAAGTGCTTCCGGTGGGTGGTATCAAAGAAAAAATTCTGGCTGCCAAACGCGCTAAGATCACCGACATCATCATCTCCAAAGAAAACGAAAAAGACATTCAGGAAATCAGCAGCAAATACCTCGAAGGAGTAAAATTCCATTATGTGGACAACATGCGCCAGGTGCTGAAATATGCGCTGCTCGACGAAAAGGTTGAAAATCCTGTAAAGTTTAAATTTATTAATACCCCATCCTAAAAACCATCTTCTAATGACCGACACAAGGCGCCGCAGGCTTTTAAACAAAACGATGGCCTATTTCCGCAACTACCGTTGGGCTGCCCGCCTCATCGGATTTCTTGGCCTGGTGCTAATCATCTCCTTTATGTTTGGTCAGGGCTTTGCGATGCTACGCGAGGCACATGCTTCTTTTGAGTTGTTGCTGCTGCTTACGCTCCTCTCACTGTCGCTCGTTGGTTACATTGTAGGATGGCTTATCGAAATTGCCGGCGGCGTGCTGCTCACGCTGGCTGGTTTGATCATCGGCATATTTACATTTTTTTCCCCTGTGTTCGGAACCAATTATTACGCGATGTTGCTTTCGTTACCGCTGCTCATCCCCGGCATTTTCTATTTGCTATCGTGGTACAACAAAATCAGAAGGCGGGAATTGGACGATTAGATGTCAGTAGGCAGTTTTCAGTAGGCAGTCCTCAGTAGGCAGTTTTCAGTAGGCAGCCATCAGTAGGCAGTCCTCAGTAGGCAGTCCTCAGTAGGCAGTAGGCAGTAGGCAGTAGGCAGTAGGCAGTCCTCAGTAGGCAGTCCTCAGTAGGCAGTAGGCAGTCCTCAGTAGGCAGTAGGCAGTCCTCAGTAGGCAGTCCTCAGTAGGCAGTAGGCAGTAGGCAGTCCTCAGTAGGCAGCCATCAGTGGGCAGTCGGCAGTTTTCAGCAGGCAGTCATAAGTGGGCCGACGCTCTCCTTTTCCTGCAAGAGTGCAAGAGAAGGGGTCGTGGAATAAGGTCTTAGACCTAAAAAACCTTATCTTATTTCCTAAAACCTTAGTAGAGCATGTGATCCAATAATAATTACCCAACCTTATTACCTTATTGTCTGTATTTCTCCTACAGGAGAATGCCTGTCCCGATTATCGGGAGGGCTGAACCTGCCTGCCGGCAAGGCAGGGGATGAGGTCTTTAGACAAACGGGACGTTAAGATTCGACAGATAAAATGTGTTTAGCCGCAGAATTTGAGAGAGATATGGGTGAGGTAAGAAAAAGGAAGCGCCCTAAAACGGTGCCTACGATGGCGGGTGATTGCTGTCGGCTGTTTGTTTGCCTTCTTCTTTTTCGCGCAGGTCGCGCAAGCCAAAATCGAGCGGACGGTTTTTGTCGCCGGCCACATAAATAGTTTGCGTGGGAAAAGCGAAGTCGATACCAGCGGCATTGAAGCGGGTAATGATGTCGAAATTCAGCTTTTGGGAGAAATCCATAAACTGCCAATATTCGGGCGGGTGATACCAATAAAGCACCAGAATATTGAGCGAGTCGCTGTTGAGTCCGCTAAAATATACTCTTGGTGGAAAGTCGGCATGCATGCCTTCATGGTTGTCGAGCAGTTCTTTGATAATATCGATACCTTCCTGAATTTTTTCGGCCGAAGTATCGTAGGTTACTGTCACGTTCATCAGGCGTCGGATGTAGGGACGTTTGCCAATATTTCGTATCGTGCGGTTGGCCAGCTCGCCATTGGGGATCGTTACCACGTGGCCTTCGAGCGTACGAATGGTGGTGCTGCGCAAACCAATACTCTCCACAGGACCGTCGTGCCCGTCAACAACCACACGGTCGCCGATTTCGAAAGGCTTGTCGCCGGCAATTACGAAAGAGCCGATAAAATGCTTCAGCGTGTCCTGAGCCGCCAGCGCAATTGCCAAACTACCGATACCCAAACCGGCAATAATGGTAGTGATAGGCTTGTCGCTCAATATTTGAATTATCTGCAACAATATGAGAATAACCACCAACACCTTGAGCGTTTTGCGGATTACCGGCATAAACATCATGTTGAGGGAGGAGGATTGCCGCCGCTCGATGAGCTTCTGAAACCACAGCGCCGGAACTTCTACCAGTTGATAAACAAAAAAACCAATAGCGATTACCATGAGTATCTCCCGGCTGGTGGCTACCATGTCAGTGTACTTCTCAGGGAAATTCAACAGACTCAAGCCTACTATCAGCCCAAAGCTTACCAGTAATACTGTAGCCGATTTGGCGATGGCTTCCAGAAAGCCGGCATAAAGGGGGCTGTCGGCAATGAGATGTTTCTTGGAAAGGCGCCGGATGATAAATCGAACAACTTTACCAATTAAATACAACGCAATCAACGTTCCTGCAAGCACCAGGTATCGCTGCAAATCGCTTCTATTGCTGACCGCATCAAACCATGTTTGTAAATTTTCCATATTGTATTACTATTTTTTTTTAAGGTTTATGCAGATAATATCATGGCAATTTTTTGATTGCTATGACCAAAACAAGTCAATTTTATTTTTGTTAAAAAAAATATTTACGCGCAACAATGTCCGTCCTGCTCTACAATAATTTGTATTCTTATGGAAAATTATCACACCACTGTTAGTGCCGGGAAAACCTGACCCACTCCGTCCACAATAAATTGTACAGCAATAGCTGTAACAAGAATTCCGAGCAAGCGGGTGACAATGCTAAAAAAGATGGTGTCAACCTTAGCTTCAAGAACATTGGAAAAATAGAAAGTCACCAACAAAAGCACGAGCACAGCTACTATGATAACAGATAATATGATGTAATCATAGGCAGAGGTGGCATCGGCGCCGAATAACATAACCGTAGTCAGCGAGCCGGGACCCGACAGCATAGGAATACCCAGCGGTACTATAATTTTGCGAAAACGGCTTTTTGCTACCTGAAAGGTTGAATTTCCTACATCCTTTTCCAATTCCTCACGCCGCGCAAGTTTACCATTGACCATGGCAAAACCAGTAAACAAAAGCAATAAACCACCTGCAATTTTAAAAACCGGCAGCTTAATAGAAAATAATTCCAAAATAGCTTCGCCGCCAATGAGAAATCCCAGCAGAACCACCAAAGCCATGATGGTGAGCATTATAGCTATTTCACGGCGGGTTTTGGTATTAAGGTCGTAGGTAAGTTCCGACCAAAGTGGAATGATGCCCAAAGGATTTACAATTGCCAGCATAGCAGCCACAAAGTTCAGGTACATATTAAAAGTCATAAACCGAGGTATAAAGTACTCATAAACAAAGATGAAACAGCCGGGCAAGAATTGTTCCTATGAGAAGATATAGTAAGGAATTGTGAGACACTTGCTGCGTATGTTTCGCTGTGGAGGTCACATCGGAATTAAACCCTTGCAACCAACCGAAAATATTCTAAAACTGCTACTTCAGGCTTCGGATGGCTTCAAGGCAGGTGGCTGATTAATGGTGGTAACCTAAGCAGTGATTTCTTCAAACTCCACCTCGTGGCGATGGTGCTTGTTATCGCAGCTTTCGACGCTGCTCTTGCCACAGGAACAACCGATGCGTTCACCGGTATCGGGGTTGACGCTGCCACAGGATTTTTGAAATTCGCCACCTTTTTTCACAAACATCTTGATGGCGATGCCGGCAATGGCCAGTCCTACTAATATAATGGAGATGATGATGAGCTTAAGCATGATAAAAAAGTTGTTGTTAATTTTAGAGCTAACAACCCGCTAAGAGCTTTGTTTATTGCTTTTGCAAAATAAAAAGGGTCATATTTTGCGTCTTCGAAGCTCGTAGCAAATCAGGGCGGCGGCAATGGAGGCATTTAAAGATTCTGGTCCATCAGGCTGCCAGGCCGGAATGTAGAGCCGCTGTGTAAGTAGTCTTTCTGTGGCTGGCCGGATGCCATGCGATTCGCTGCCAATCACAAAAACACCATTTACTCCCAATTCCATTTTTGGTAAAGAATCACCAGACAACATTGCACCTATTACGGGAATTTCGTCGGGAAGCTGCTGCAAAAATTCCATAGCATTCACATAAAAAACATTTACTCTGAAAAGCGATCCCATGGTAGCCTGCACTACTTTTGAATTGAACAACTCCACGGTATCGTTGGAGCAAACCACATTCCTGAAACCAAACCAGTCGGCAGTTCGCAGAATAGTTCCCATATTGCCCGGGTCGGAGATGCCGTCGAGCAACAAAACATAATCTGCCAGAATATCGGCGCCGGGCGCTGCTTCGGCGGGCATGCGCACCACAGCCAGAACTCCGGGGGCAGTGCTAAAAGTTGTAAGACGCTCGAGTTCTTTTTCGGCTATCTCGTTTGGCGTAACATATCCCGGCAGCAATTCCCTGTTGCCGGCAAGCCACTGTTTGGTGGCAACTACCTCCACAATTTGCCAGGTACTGTTTACCAATTCTTCTACCATCCTGGTACCTTCAACGATAAACATGCGGTGCTGCTGCCGGTACTTCTTTTGATGCAGTTGACGTATGAATTGCAATTTATTTTTGGTGAGCATAATCAGAGTGGGTGTGTGCGGCAAAATTAATGTAAAAATCGCGCGAAATATTTTGGCAGCTCACAACATTTTTTTGGTTAATCGTTAATCAAAAATCAAGACCGGAATGTTTTTAGATTTTGAAAAATAAATTAAATAAAAAACACATGCAGCTTTTTAAATATTTTTGCCGGCAAATTGTTGTCGCAGTGCTTGGTGCCAAATGAGGATTAGTGTTGACATAGATCATTCTTTTGGTAGCGATGTATCAATAAATCGCCATTAAAGTGCTGCCATGCTGAAACATTAAAAGAATCAACGCAAAGATGAACCGATTAAATTCATAATATTGCACCGCTTTTTTAAGGAATCAATCAGATACTATTTGATTTTACAACATGTCAAAAAAAATAACGATTAAAAAAGGTTTCAACATTCCGCTGGCTGGAGAAGCCGAGAAGACCATAACACCAATCCAGGCAGGGCATTACGCCATTAAGCCGATTGATTTTGTGGGTGTTTTTCCCAAAGTTTTGGTTCACGAAGGCGACAAAGTCCAAGCCGGCAGCGCTTTGTTTTTTGATAAATACCGCGAGAACATCCGCTTCACTGCTCCGGTAAGCGGCACGGTAAAAGAAATTAGGCGCGGCGCCAAGCGCGTGCTGCTGGAAATCACCATCGAAGCCGACGACATACCTGAATACGTCGATTTTGGCAAAGCCAATCCCACCAGTCTTAGCCGTGAAAAAATTGTTGAAAAACTGCTGCAAAGTGGCGTTTGGCCATTTATCCGCCAGCGCCCCTATTCGGTAATAGCCAATCCTGCCGATGATCCCAAAGCGATTTTTATCTCCGGTTTCGATACGCACCCGCTGGCTCCCGACTACAATCTGATCGTCGAAGGACAAGGCACCGATTTTCAAACCGGCATCGACGCTTTAAAAAAACTTACCTCTGGGATCGTTCATCTTAACCTTCAACAGGAAACCACCCCATCGCCAGTTTTTTCAAATGCTAAAAACGTTCAGATCAACTGGATCGCAGGGCCACACCCGGCCGGGAATGTTGGCACACAAATCAACAAAATTGATCCTATTAATAAAGGTGAAGTTGTGTGGTATCTTCGTCCGCAGGAAGTCATCACCATTGGCCGGCTTTTTAACGAAGGCCGCTTCAACGCTGAAAGAATCATCGCCCTTACCGGCTCCGAAATTCTCAAGCCGCACTACATCCGCACACACCTGGGCGCTACCATCGCCGGTATGATTCGCAACAACGTAAACAACGGAAAGGTACGCTACATAAGTGGCAATGCGCTTACCGGACGCAAAATCGACAGCATCGGCTATATAGGCTTTTACGATTCACAAGTTACCGTGCTGCCCGAAGGCGACTACTACGAAATGCTTGGCTGGGCGCTGCCGGGAGTAGGAAAATTTAGTTTCTCCGATGCTTTCCCCAATTTCCTTAACGGAAAAAACAAAAAATACCAACTCGACACCAACATGCATGGCGGTCACCGCGCCTTTGTGATGACCGGACGAATGGAAAAGGTTTTCCCATTCGACATCTATCCCCTGCAGCTTATCAAATCCATCATGGTAGAAGATATTGATGAGATGGAGAAACTCGGAATTTATGAGGTGGACGAAGAGGATTTTGCTTTGATCGAATACATCGACACCTCAAAGACCGAAATTCAGACCATCGTGCGCAAAGGCATCGATCTGATGAGAAAAGAAATGAGCTAAACGAATTAATAATTTTTAGACAATGAATGGCTTAAGAAAATTTATTGATAACATCAAACCGCAATTCGAAAAGGGCGGCCGGTTCTCGTACCTGCAAAGCACCTTCGATGCTTTTGAAACTTTTCTGTTTGTCCCCAACCACACCACCCGCCTGGGCAGTCATATCCGCGACTACATCGACATGAAGCGTACGATGAGTTTTGTGGTGATCGCCCTCATCCCCACCTTACTTTTTGGGATGTGGAATGTGGGTTACCAACACTTCCTTTCGATGGGCGAATCAGTTACTTTGTGGGAAAATTTCTGGTTCGGTTTCGTAAAAGTGTTGCCAATCGTGGTAGTATCTTACGGTGTGGGTCTGGGTATCGAGTTTATTTTTGCACAGATACGTGGCCACGAAGTTAACGAAGGCTTTCTGGTTTCCGGAATGCTCATCCCGCTGGTGCTACCACCCGATGTGCCGTTGTGGATGGTGGCGGTGGCTACAGCTTTTGCTGTAATTATCGGCAAAGAAGTTTTTGGAGGCACCGGTATGAACATCCTCAATCCCGCGCTCACGGCACGAGCCTTTTTGTTTTTTGCCTACCCGCAGGATATGTCGGGCGACAAAGTATGGATAGCCGAACATGGCGACGCCATGTCGGGCGCTACTCCGCTGGGCAACCTGCTCACACATCAGCCGCTTACCACTTCCGCCTCCGACATGTTCTGGGGCTTTATACCGGGTTCCATTGGCGAAACTTCCACTTTTCTGATCCTTCTCGGCGCACTGTTTCTCATTGTAACGGGTGTGGGCAGTTGGCGCATCATCGTGTCGGTATTTGCCGGAGGCTTTGGGCTGGCAGCGTTTTTCTGGGCTATTGCTCCTTATGTGGCTCCCGATAATGCTTACATGGCGCTCCAGCCGTGGTATCATCTCATCATGGGCGGCTTTGCTTTTGGTGCCGTGTACATGGCCACCGATCCGGTAACTGCCGCACAAACAAACCGTGGCAAATGGATTTATGGTGTGCTGATTGGGGTGATGGCGGTTCTCATTCGTGTGCTCAACCCGGCCTATCCCGAAGGCATGATGCTGGCCATCCTGCTGCTCAACGTTTTCGCCCCGCTTATCGACCATTATGTGGTGGAGGGCAACATCAAAAAACGTCTCAAACGTATTCCGGTGAAAGCCTGACCATAGGAACTATATTTTGTAAATCATCAGTTATCAAAAAAAAGATCAGATTATGTTTTCAAACAAATATATTTTCACCTACGCCTCCGTGATGGTTATCCTGGTGGCAGCCATCCTCTCGTCGGCTTCGATGTTGCTCAAGCCCTATCAGGAGGCCAATGTGAAAGCTGAGAAAATCCAGGGCATTCTGGCTTCGGCCAATGTAACCACCGATCGCGAACAAGCCCAAAATACCTATGAAAAACACATCGTTGAGGAGCTGGCCGTGGATTCGGCAGGCAATGTTGTGAGCCGCTACCGCAACGATTCGCTGGTAGAAGGGCAGGTGCGTCCTTTTAATATTGATATTAAAGAAGCGCTATTACGCAATCAGGCTGTTAAAAGCGGCGAATCGTCAGAATTACCTTTGTGGCCCATTTTCGTGGTCGATAAAGACGGCGAGAGATTTTACATTGTGCCGGTGCGCGGCGTCGGACTTTGGGGACCTATATGGGGAAACATTGCCTTTGAAAGCGACTTCAACACCATTGCTGGCGCCACCTTCGACCATAAAGGCGAAACCCCGGGTCTGGGTGCTGAAATCAACACTTCCTGGTTCGAAGACGAATTTAAAGGCAAAACCATTTTCGACCAACAGGGCAAATTTGTTTCGGTGAATGTTGTAAAAGGCGGCGCCGGCGATAATGCACAGCACGCCGTGGATGCAATCTCCGGAGGCACCATTACCAGCAACGGCGTGAGAGATATGCTCCTGTCCGGCCTGGATAACTATGTTCCTTACATCAAGAAAAACATCAACAATGAATAACAGAGAATCATTATTTTCAGCCAAAAACCGGCGGCTACTTACCACACCGCTCGGCAAAGAAAACCCCATCACCATTCAGGTGCTCGGTATCTGCTCAGCATTGGCAGTAACCGTAAAACTTGAGCCGGCCTTTGTTATGACAATTTCAGTAATTGCTGTGCTTGCCGTCGGTAATATGATAATATCCTTGTTGCGCAGAACCATTGCGCCGCGTATCCGTATTATCGTTCAGTTGGTTGTAATTGCCTCGCTTGTAATACTTGTAGATCAGGTGCTAAAAGCTTTCGTTTACGACGTCAGCAAGCAGCTCTCGGTATTTGTGGGTCTTATTATCACCAACTGTATCATCATGGGACGCTTCGAAGCCTTTGCCATGAGCAACAAGCCCTGGCCTTCGTTTCTTGATGGCGTGGGCAACGCTACCGGCTACGGCATCATCCTTATCATTGTGGCTTTTTTCCGCGAACTGCTTGGCTCTGGTTCCGTCTGGGGTTACCAGATTGCACCCCAATTTCTTTATGATTGGGGATACAAGGACAACGGTCTTATGATCCTGCCTCCGGGTGCGCTTATTGTTATAGGCATTATTATCTGGGTACAACGCAGCCGCGACAAAGAACTCATCGAAGAAAATTAACAGCGGTTTTTTTAAAATCTGATATTTATAGATAACGATTGAAAAAATTATCATAATGGAAAATCTGATCAGCATATTTGTAAAATCCATCTTTGTCGATAACATGATTTTTGCCTACTTCCTGGGGATGTGTTCCTATCTGGCAGTATCAAAAACCGTGAAGACATCCGTAGGACTGGGCATCGCAGTGGTATTTGTATTGGGCATCACCGTGCCGGTCGATTATCTCCTCAACAAGTACCTGCTGGTACCGGGAGCATTGTCGTGGCTTAGCCCTGAGCTGGCCGACGTTGACCTGAGCTTTTTGAGCTTCATCATGTTTATCGCTGTCATCGCCTCTATGGTGCAATTGGTAGAGATGGTAATCGAGAAATTTTCGCCGGCCTTGTATTCGTCGCTGGGCATCTTCCTCCCGCTTATCGCCGTAAACTGCGCCATCCTGGGTGGCTCGCTGTTTATGCAGGAGCGCGACTACGCCAACATTGCCGAGGCCACCTCTTTCGGATTGGGTTCCGGCGTAGGCTGGTTTTTGGCCATCGTGGGCATTGCCGCCATACGCGAAAAAATACGTTATAGCAACGTGCCGGCACCACTACGCGGACTGGGCATCACATTTATCATCACCGGGCTAATGGGCATTGCTTTTATGAGCTTTATGGGCATCAAGCTGTAACAGGAGTTGCCTATCTTTTTATTAATAAATAAATGATAACGTTTAAAATAGTTACGAATATGATATTAGCAACCGGAATTGGTGGGGTGATGGGCATCAGCATCGCCATCTTCCTGGCCATCATCATCCTGCTGGTGGGCATCCTGATTTATGCACGAAAAAAACTTATGCCACAAGGCAAAGTGAATATCTCTATCAACGATGAGAAAGAGCTCGAAGTTGATCCGGGCAGCACACTGCTCACCACGCTGTCCAACCACGACATCTACCTGCCGTCGGCATGTGGCGGCGGCGGTACCTGCGCCATGTGCAAATGCCAGGTGCTTGAAGGCGGTGGCAGCATTCTGCCTACCGAAGTGGGATATTTTACGCGCAAAGAGCAAATGAACAACTGGCGCCTGGGCTGTCAGGTAAAAGTGCGCGAAGACATGAAGATACATGTGCCACCCGAAATTTTCGGCATTAAGAAGTGGGAATGTGAGGTGGTTTCCAACAAAAACGTAGCTACTTTTATCAAAGAATTTGTGGTGAAATTGCCGGAAGGCGAAAATCTCGACTTCCATTCAGGCGGTTACATCCAGATCGACGTGCCCCCTATTGAGGTGAATTTTAAAGATATGGAGGTAGCCGAAAAATACCGCGATGAGTGGGACAAATTCAACATGTGGGATTTGAAGATGAAAAACTCAGAGCCTATTTTCAGAGCCTACTCCATGGCCAACCATCCTGCCGAAGGCAACATCGTGATGCTCAACATCCGCATCGCGACGCCTCCCTTCGATCGCAAAGCCGGCGGATTTATGAAAGTAAACCCCGGCATCTGTTCGTCCTACATCTTCTCGCGCAAGCCCGGCGACAAGGTTACGATATCTGGTCCTTACGGCGAATTTTTTATCAAGCCTACCAACAAAGAGATGATGTTTATTGGCGGTGGCGCAGGCATGGCACCGATGCGTTCGCATATCTTCCATCTTTTCTATACCGAAAAAACAAAGCGCAAAGCTACTTTCTGGTATGGCGGACGCTCGCTGCGCGAGCTGTTTTACGTAGATCAGTTTGAGCAGATTGCCAGCGCCAACAACAACTTCACTTTCAACATCGCTCTCTCCGAGCCGCACAAAGACGACAACTGGAGTGGCTACACAGGATTTATCCATCAGGTTATTCTGGATAATTATCTGAAAAATCATCCCGAACCCGAAGAAATAGAATATTACATCTGTGGTCCGCCCATGATGAACGCTGCCGTACTCAAGATGCTCGACGACTATGGCGTGCCGGCAGAAAACATCGCTTTCGACGACTTCGGAGGGTAGAAGGAAGAGGTTAGAAGTTAGAAAACAGAAGTTAGAAAATAGAAGTTGAAATTACAGGAGAGGCTGTGAATGGCCTCTCTTTTTTTGTGGATCACAAAACTTATGACGCCGAAACGCAGAAGCTCCAAGAATCAATAAAATATCCGCCGGGAGTCAGAACAAACAACGCTAAAAAAAATTCAATAATCAAATTTGAACCTGATATTTAATTGTGTAGCCAGGCTAATTCACTAGTAAAAGTGATGCGGGCTAAAGCCCGCAGGTTTCTGACCGGGATGTCTTCCCCCGGCCTGAAGGGCGGGGTTCTAAGATGAGCTACACACAATAAGTTATATCAGAGCCTTTCCTTTTTATCTTCATGACCTGTTGTCCGGATGATGTAAATGCAACCCAACTTGTAAAAACTACTGCTGCTCGATTTTACTGCAACGACGTTTATTTTTGATTCGGATTATTAAGATTTTAATGATTTTGAAATTATTGACTTATCCCTCCAAAAAAGTCTGAAATTTATTTTCATTCTAAATAAGATGCTAACTCATTGATTATCACCCCCCCCTGACATGCCTGATAAATTTTAAAGATTTCTCACTGAAAATAAACATTAGTTTTCATAGCTGGTAAGTAATTGTTATGTAAGTTTGCTAAGATTTAAGTTACTTTAGTATTCATCAAAAATTTACTGTAATGAAAAATTTATTAAATACATCCAAAAACATTTCAATGCTTGTGGTGGTAGCATTCCTCGCTACCGCAGCTATCTTTTACTCCTGTAGTAAGCAGGAAAGTTCCGAACCTTTATCTACCGCTGAACAACCGGAGATGAGTAGTGCTGATCAATTGGTGCTGAACAGAATTGAAAGTTTTAAAACCAAAATGATGGAATTCAAAAGCAATCCGGATTTTAAGGCCGGTGGCGAAATGACCTATGATTCTGCCATCTGGTACATCGATGCTACATTGAATTATAATTACGCTGATGCAAGTTATCCCTATGCTGAAATGCACTGGGATACGGCTTTCTTTGAAATGGATTTGATAGACGCACAGCGGGCAAATTATGATGATGTATTCGTGGCGTATGATGAATCATTAAACCGCTTGAGCGCCGCCTATTACCGCATTACCGGCGAAGAAAAGCAATTTATGATGGCCATGGTA
>SABY01000099.1 GCA_009928785.1 Clostridia bacterium
TTGCCCCGCCATGCCGCCGAAACCGACGATGGCCGAGGTGCTTATGAACGCCGCCCCATAGGACATGGCCATCATGAACGGATGGGCTTTGCGCCCGGCGACCAGGAAATCCTCATGGTTTTTGGTTTTGGAATAACCGCGGATTGACAGGTAGATGACGAGCAACAGATATGCCCCGATAATCGTCAGAATGATTGCATTATCCATCATAAGTTACTTCTTCCCCGCTTCCTGGCGCTGGTCGTTGTCGCGGTTCCAGTGGGCGGCGCCGTATATCACGCCGAAGAGCGCCGCGAGAAAATTGGCCCAGAGCGCCAGCGCGGTCAGCCAGTCAGCCATACCGAGTTTCAGCCACATCATTTTGTTCCATCCTTTGTAAGTAAAGTTAAATAACTTAACTCATTTAGCACAAAAAACAAGCATGTAAATTCCCCGAATTGCAAAAAAAACGCGGAATCGAGGAGAAAATGCCGCGCCGCTTCCCCGATGTCGAGGAAGCGGCGCGATCATAATTGCATATCGGTCAGAAACGGAAATCAAATTTGCTGTGATCCTGTTCCATGGTCTGGAGGTATTCCCGGGTCTTTTCGCGGACCTTGTCGGAGGCGATGTGTTCGAGCTCGGCCTGAATGACGGCTTCGCCCGCCCGGCGGGTTTCCGGCGAGGCGTAGTCGTTCAGGTATTCCTTGAGCGTCAGCAACGCATTCGGCTGACAGCAATTCGTTATCTGTCCGCTCTTCAGCAGGCTCATGAATCTGTCACCTGTCCGGCCCTCCCTGTAGCATGCTGTGCAGAAGCTCGCTACATATCCTATGCTTATCAGCCAGTCTACGACCTCTCCGAGAGTACGCCTGTCATCGACATCGAACTGTGCCGTTTCCTCAGAATCAAATCCTCCGTCCTCATGGATCTCGTCGTTATACCCTCCGACGCTTGTTCTGCTACCGCCGCTGATCTGAGTAATGCCGATTTCCAGACAATCCGATCTCGTCCGGGCGCTTTCACGTGTTGACATTATCATGCCGGTGTAAGGCACCGCCAATCTAAGGATGGCGATGATGCGCACGAAGTCGTCGTCGCTCACCTCAAATTTCGGATCGATATCAAATTCGGAAGCATCCTTGATGCGCGGAAAAGAAATGGTGTGCGGACCAACATTATAAACTGCTTCCAGGTGGTTGGTATGACGCACCAGCCCCATCACTTCAAAACGCCAGTCGTAGAGGCCAAACAAAGCGCCGATACCCACGTCGTCCACGCCGGCTTCCTGTGCCCGGTCGAGGGAAGTGAGGCGGTAATCGAAATCTTTCTTGGGACCACTGGGGTGGTATAATTTATAGGCTTCGGGATGATACGTTTCCTGAAACACCTGATAGGTGCCAATGCCGGATTCTTTTACAGTGCGAAAGCCTTCTATTTCCAGCGGCGCCGCATTGATGTTAACGCGCCGTATTTCGCCATTACCTTTTTTTACGCCATACACCAGCCCTACGGTATGGGCAATGTATTCGGGGCTATACTTTGGATGCTCGCCATAAACCAGAATCAGCCGCTTCTGTCCGTTATCTTCGAGGGCTTCGGTTTCTTTTATAATTTCCTCGTCGGTGAGCGTGCGCCTTACGGCAAATTTATTGGAAGCTTTAAAACCACAATATTTACAATTGTTGATGCAATGGTTGCCAATGTACAAAGGGGCAAAGAGCACGATGCGGTTGCCATACACTTTTTTCTTCAGCTCGCGGGCGCCATTTTTTATCTCTTCTATCAGCTCGGGTTCATCAGCCAGGATGAGCGCCGCAGTTTCCGCCAGGGTCAGCCGTTCTTTGTTGAGCGATTTGGCAATAATTTCGCGCACACGCGCCGCATCAGGTTTAGGCTGTTGCAAATGTTTCCACAGCTCGTCAGCATCGATAAAGGGTTTCATCCGTTCATCGGCAATGGCGCATTTTTCAGGATTGAATTTCATTATTATTAATATCAAATTTTGCTAAAACAAAGGAACGAACATTACAGCAAAACCGGGCGGAATGCGTATTACAAAATTGAACGATGAGCCGGCTTATTCCTGTAAAGTAATTTTCAATCCATCGTAGGCTGGCTGAATGTGGGCAGGAAGTCGTTTGCACAAGTCGGCGTGTTTGCCAATAAAATGGCTCATGTGGGTAAGATAGGCTCGTTCGGGTTGTATGCGTTCGATTATTTCTACAGCCTCGTCCACCGAAAAATGTGACGCGTGTTTTGAATTGCGCAAAGCATTAAGCACCAATATACGTGAGCCTTTCACTTTTTCAAGCTCTTCGTCGTCGATGCGGCTGGCGTCGGTGATGTAGCAAAAGTCGCCCAGTCGGTAGCCGGTGATGGGCGTCTTGTTGTGATACACGGTGATGGGGATAAAAGTGTGCCCAAAAATGTGCAGTGGCTGGTCGTCGATTTCGTTCACATTGATTTGTGGTGCACCAAAGTATCGTTGCTCAGTGAAAATGTATGGAAACTCCGTTTGTATCATCTCCAGCGTGCGGTGGCGGCCGTAAATGTCGATGCGTTTGTTGAGCACATAATTGAAGGCCCGCACATCGTCGAGGCCGGCGATGTGGTCGCGGTGCTCGTGGGTGAAAAGGATAGCCGAGAGATTCATCACTTTTTCGCGCAGCATCTGCATCCGGAAGTCGGGGCCTGAGTCGATAACAAATACCTCGTCGCCACTTTCTATCATCACCGAGGTGCGCGTGCGGTTGTCGCGCGGGTCGGCAGAGGTGCACACCTCGCAATCGCAGGTTATCACCGGAACACCTATCGAAGTGCCCGTACCCAGAAAAGTGATGGTGGTGGTTTTTTCTTTTTGCAACATTGGGTTTTTTTTATTAATAAATCATTTCGTCGATGAGTTCGCGCAGTTGATTCAGATAAGCCCGCAGTTTATCAATATCCTGCAAAGGCATATTTTGGCTGAGTTCCCGATGGACGAAAACTTTTCCGCATTTTTCGCAGAAATCCTCCAATTTTTCAAAAGGCATCACCTCTACGTCCTGGTTGAGCAGCGGGTGCTGCAACGTTCCGTGGTAATTGTTTAGCATCATCCCTTTGGTGTTGTGCCCGTTGCTTTGTATGCGCACAGCGTAAATACCATCTGGCGGTATCAGCTTGCTGTCTTCTTCTATTTTTACAGCAAAGGTTTCGAAACCTACCTGCGCAAATAAGGGGCTGCCAGCACAAAAATGGGTATCGATAAAATAGATATGATCCAGATAAGCGTTGGCGTGCATAATCTTACCATCGCTGAGCGACTGGCGGATGCGGGTGGAACCCACCGTTTCGTTTTCGAGGTCCTGGCGCGGGATCTCAACCACCGAAAAGTTTAGCTCGCGGCCCAGCGCCATCAGCTTGTCGTAGTTGCCTTCTTTGTTATGACCAAAATAATGGTTGTAGCCCACCACCACTACCTTTGCGTGCAGCTTGCCCACCAAGAGATGGCGGACAAAATCCTCTGCCGAAGTCTTTGCAAATTCCAGCGTAAAATTGACGATTACCAAGTTGTCGAGGCCGGCTTTTTCGAGTAGCTCTATCTTTTCGGATTGGGTGTTGATCATCTGCAAACTCTTTCCTTCGGTGGTGGGATAAAGCACCTTGCGCACATGGGGATAAAAAGTGATCAGCACCGACTCGCCCTCTACCGCGCGTGCCAATTCATTGAGCCGGTTGATCAGCACCTGATGGCCGATGTGCACGCCATCAAAAGAGCCGGTGGTGACCACCGCATTGCGGATCGGTGGCAGGCTGTCTATGTCTCTGAATATTTTCACTAAAATTATGGTTGAATTATGTTGTAAAATTTAAATTTCAAAATGGTAATGATGTCGCCCCGTTGGGGATTTAATTCAGGATTGAAGATTCATTATTCAAAATTCGATATTCGTTTTTTAATTCGTTGATCATCAAAGGTCGTTTTTCATCATGGCGCTACGCACTATGTTGGTGATGTCGCCCCGTTGGGGCTTTGAAATCCAAATCGTTCATGTCGATCGTTTTTATCATAGCGCTACGCACTATGCTGGTGATGCCGCCCCGTTGGGGCAATGAAAATCAAATCGTTCATTTCCCGTTCTATGTTTTTAGCCCCAAAGGGGCGTTACCATAAGCCCACGGCATAGCCGTGGGTTTCCGTGGCGCGAATATCGTCAAAGCCCCAACGGGGCGACATCCTTTTCTTTTAACACTATTGTTTGCCATCAAAATATTCAACAAATTCTTTTTTATTAATAAAAACCAATGCTACCAGCTTATAGCACTTTGGCATGATACGCCACCTTTTCGATGGAGGTGAGCATATCGTATTCTTCGAGATACACATGAGAGGGTACGCTGAGCGGCTGTGAGGTGTAGTTAAGTATGCCCGTTACTCCGGCGCAGACGAGTTTTTCTGCCACATCTTCGGCTTTGTCTTCGGGCACGGCGATGATGCCGATGCAAATCTTCTGCTGCCTTACAATTTCATTAATTTTTGACACAGGATAAGTGCGCACGCCGGCAAAGAGCTGACCGTATTTCTCAGGGTCGCTGTCGAAAGCGGCGATAATGCGGAGTTTGCTGCGCTTGCCGTTGAAGTGGCTGATGATGGCTTTACCAAGGTTGCCGATGCCAACTACGGCTACATTTTTGCCGTCGCGGCTGTCGATGATGATGCCGATAAGTTCCACCAGATTGCCGATGTGGTAGCCTTTGCGCATGGTGCCGGTGTATCCTATCAACATTATATCGCGGCGCACCTGCACCGGTGTGGTGTGCATAAGTGCTGCCAACTGATGCGAAAAAAGATATTCGGTGCTGCTGTTCATAACGGCTATCAGGTTGCGTCGATACATGCTAAGCCGTTCGATGGTTTTATCGGGTAAGGGTTTCATGGGTCAGGGTTGGGGGCTTGTGGTGGCGGAATGTGCTGCAACTTCGGCAGTTTTTTCGGCCGGTGATGGCAGCCATACACTGAAAATAGCCCCCTCATTGGGCTGACTCACGACGGTGATGCGCCCTTTGTTGAGTTCCACTATTTTTTTTACTATCGACAACCCCAGGCCGCTGCCGGTGATGTGTTTGGTTTGGGTGTTTTTGATGCGCACAAAATCTTTGAAAAGCATCTCCTGGTCTTCCTGGCTGATGCCGATGCCGGTATCTTCAACACGTATCAGGGTTTGTTGCTCGTCGTGCTGCATGGTGATGTCAACAGTGCCACCCTGATGGTTGTATTTGATGGCATTGGAGATAAGATTGTTGAAGATGATCTCTATTTCATCAGCATCAAACATTTGCACCAGTTTTTCGGGAGCGTCGAGATTAACGCTCACCTCTTTTTGTATTGCAAATGGCATCATTGTGTCGATGGAGGTGCGGGCAATCTCTACCAGGTCGGTATTTTTGGGACGCTGGCTTGGCTTGCCTGATTCAATCTTTGTTAAATCCAGCAGGTCCAGGATCAGGTTGCGCATCCCCTGCAATCTTTTCAGCGAACGGTCTATCAGGTCGTTGTAATCGTTGAAGTTGGTGCCGAGTTGGCGTTCTTTGATCATATTAAGATAGCCCTCCACGGCGTTGAGCGGAGCCTTAAGCTCATGCGACAGCACCGACAGAAACTGGAACCGCACCTGCTTTCCTTCGTCTTTCATCTTACGCGCCATGCGTTTCAGGTAGATTTGTTTGGTAATGGTTTCGAGCGACGACTTAAGTTCCTGCGGCGTAAAAGGCTTGGGAATAAAATCGACAGCACCGTCGTGCGTCACTTTCACGGCCAGCTCCAGCGAGGCATACGAGGTGATCATCACTACAAAAATATCGTACTTTTTGTTGCGTATGTCCTCCAGTACCGCCACCCCCTGAATACCGGGCAGCTTGTTGTCGAGCAGCACTATGTCGGGCTGTTCGCGGTCGATGTGCTCTATGGCCTCTTCGCCGCTGCCTGCCTCCGTAATTTCAAAATCGTACAACTGATCCATAAAAGGATAATCCACCTTGAAGTTGCGCAAAATGCGCACTACCCCGGAGCGGATGCCCGGCTCATCGTCCACCACCAAAATTTTTAGAGTTGCCATAGCTGCTATATTTTTAATAATTTCTTAATCTCTTTTTCGAGCTGGTCGCCACGGATGCCTTTGTCGAGAAACAAGTCAGCCTTGATCCATTGCTGGTTGCTCTCCTCGCTCATATCGAACGACATCCCGGTTTCGGCCGTAACGGCGGTGGCGAGTATTACCGGTACGTCAGGATACTTTTTCTTGATTTTGTAGCTGAGCACGAAGCCACTGTCTTCGTTTTCCATCATCAAATCAAAAATTGCCAGATCGGGCTTAAAAGTTTCAATTATCTGCTCACCTTCGCGCTGACTGTCGGCGGTGACGACCTCAAAACCGAAGCGTTCTACTTTCAGCCTAAGCTGATACAGATAATCCATGTCGTCATCTACAATAAGAATTGTCTTTTTCATCATCACGTGTTTATTGGGATTCGTATTGTTAATTATTTCAAGTTGTCAGACGCGGGGCAATTCGATGCGAAAAGTAGTTCCGGTTTGTCCGGCTTGTGGGTCGGTATTGGTAGTAATGTCAATTTTACCTTTGTGCATCTTAACGATACCATACACCAGCGGCAGCCCCAGCCCCGTTCCTTTGCCGATGGCCTTGGTTGTAAAAAATGGTGTATAGATATGCTCCATGTTTTCTTTGCTGATGCCGGTACCTTCGTCGGTAATGCTGACGAAAATATTGTCGATATCATCGGCCAGTGATATGGTAAGTTTTCCGCCGGCAGGCATGGCTTCCACACCATTTTTCTCCAGATTGGTAAGCACCTGCATCATCTGGTCGTTGTCGATATTGGCAAAAGGATTTTTTATTTTGTTTTTAAATTCAATAGAAATATTTTCAGGTTTCATAATCGACAGGAAGCTGGTGCGCACAAAGTCGATCATGTTGGTCTCGGTGAGGTTTACCTGATTTTTCCGGGCAAAGTTGAGCAGGCCACCCACTATTTTCTTGCATCGTGCTGCCTGCTCCACTATCAGATCAAGGTCTTCGCGCAGCGGATTATCAGCATCAATCTCATCTTTTACAATATTACTATACATAGTGATTACGCCCAGCGGATTATTAAGTTCGTGGGCAATGCCTGCCGAGAGCTGTCCCATGCTGGCAAGTTTTTCTGATTTTTTCAAAGCCTGCTGGGTGCTGGCCAACTTCAAATTGGAATCGTTGAGATCGGCAATGGAGCTGTGCAATTTTTCGATGCTAAAAGGCAGACACATCTCCGTTTCGGCCAGCCCCTGCACTATTGCCACGGCGTGTTCGTAGCAGGTGTCGTAGCCGCAGGCGCCACAGTTGAGGTGGTCTTTTTCTTCAAATTTCCCGATAGAGCGCAGCACCTCTTCAATTTCGCTTTCCGATGGCATGGGGTGGCGTCGTTCCTGCACTTCAAAAGTTTGTGAATAGTCGAGTGTGCTAAATTCTTCTACGTCGCGCTTCCATTGTTCCTGATCAATTTCCTGCAAGCGTTGCCGCACAAACTGGCTCACCTCCGAGCGGCGGCTGTAGCGCGAACCGCGTTTGGTCATCCCCGGCCCCATGATGCAGCCGCGGCAGCAAAGCAACTCCAGATGATGCCTTTCGTGCACCTCGCTCTCAAACTCACGCACTGCCTCACGAAAATTGATTCGTCCCGAAGCAACGATTACATTTTCGTTAAGCAGGTCTTCGGAGATGTTGGCAGTTTGCAGCAAACCGCGACTTACCGGAAAAATGGCGCCCTTGCCGGCATGTGGCGGATCGAAATCGGTGGCAGCAACACGGTCAGCACGGATGTTGTTTTCTTTAAAAATCTTGCGCAACTCCCTAAAAGTGATGGCTTCGTCAATTTCGTCCGACTCCGCTTTCTTGGCGATGCACGGACCGATAAACACCACACGGGTTTCGCTACCATATTTTTTGCGCACAATACGCGTCATGGCCACCATCGGCGAGGCAATTTTTGCAAGATCATCCACCAGATCGGGGTGATAATGTTCTATGTAAAACACAATGGCCGGACAGTCGCTCGAAATGCTGCCCTGCGACGAGTTGGTTTCATGCAGTTTTTTGTACTCCCGTGCCACCATGTCGGCGCCAAAAGCCACTTCGCATACACGGCTGAAACCCAGCGTGCGCACCATCCCCACGAATTTTTTATAGTCGTCAATCTCTGGAAACTCTGCCGGAAAACTTGGCGCCACGATGGCCACCACATTTTCGGTGTTGTCGAGCATCAGTTTCATATCGTCGGCGGTTTGCAAAAAAACTTTGGCGCCCTGGCTGCATACGATGGTACAGTTGCCACAGCCTATGCAGCGCTCGTTCATCACCTCGGCCTGGCCATTTTCTATACGGATAGCTTTTACAGGACATTCGCGTACGCAGGTGTAGCATACACGGCAACGATCCTTTACCGTAAATACCAGGTGTTTGCGTTTGCTGTGGCTCATCGTGGTGTATGTTTTAGTTTTAAAAAAATCATAATAAATAGGACTGTTTTATAAAATCTATAACAAGCGGCTGTTACTATTTTCAACACTTTATCGTAGCACCTCCCTCGGGCGGAAAGTGGTTTTGAAGTTTTCCCGGAACGATTCGTATTCGCGTCCCTGATATTTGTCGAGCAGATCGATGACTGATGGATTTTTGTGCGCCACCTTTATCGATTCTTTCTCGTCGATGTCGTAGAGGGTTTTCATCCGTGCCTTGATGGCTTCCGCATTTTTGGTGAATGGCTGCCCGCCCCCGCTGATACAACTGCCCGGACAAGCCATCACTTCGATAAAGTGCAGGTCGTCGCGTCCGGCTTTTATCTTTTTTATCAGATCAAAAGCATTTGCCAATCCGTTAACCGCTGCAAAGCCAATTTTTGTGCTTCCTATCCGGGCCTGCACTTCTTTGATGGCTTTGTTGCCGCGCAATGCCGTAACTTTGAAGTTAACCATTTGCTTGCCGGTAATTTTAAAATATAGCGTACGGTAAACAGCCTCCGCCACGCCACCACTGGCGCCCACAATTTTGCCGGCAGAGCTGCGAATGGCAAAGGGCGAGTCGGGCAGCTCGGGAGTAACCTGCTGTATGTCGAGGCCGTAGAGGCGAATGAGTCGCGCCAGCTCTCGTGTGGTGAGCACCGTATCTACATCCGTAATGCCGCGGTGCGTATTTTCCTCGCGCTGTGCCTCAAATTTCTTCGCAGTGCAGGGCATCAGCGACACCGAATGAATATTCTCGGCTTTGATTTTCTGCTGCCGCGCAAAGTGATGCTTGATAAGATTGCCCGTGATCTGCTGTGGCGATTTACTTGTGGATAGATGATCCAGCAAATCGTGATGGTACTCTTCCATATATTTTACAAAAGCCGGGCAATCGCTCGAAAACATGGGCAGGAGCGTGTTGTTTTCGATGCGTTGCATCAACTCATCCACAATTTGCAGCACCATCATGTCGGCACCAAAAGCCGTTTTAAAAACTTTACGGAAACCAATTTTTCTTAAAGTGGCTACCAGCAAGCCGTCAAGCTCACGACCCGGTTTTACGTTAAACTCTTCGGCCAACGATACCGACACCGTCGGCGACACCTGCACTACCGTATATTTTTCGGGGTCTTGCAGTGCGTGCTGCACCTGGCTTATGTTATCTTTTTCGTGCAATGCTCCGGTGGGGCATACCATGATGCACTGCCCGCAGGTGATGCAGTTGGATACGTTGAGTTGGTTATTAAAAGTAGGCCCGACAAGCGTGGTCATTCCTTTGCCAATAAAGTCGAAGGTGGAGATGCCGATGCGCTCTTTGCAGAAACGCACACAGCGACCGCAGAGCACACATTTGGCAGGGTCGCGCACCACGCTGGCACTCGAAGGGTCTTGTTTTATAAAAGTTTTCACCATGGGCAGGCGTCGCTCACGGATGCCCATTTGCTCGGCCAGGTCCTGCAGTTCACAGTTTCCGTTGCGGATGCAATAGAGGCAGTCGTCGGGATGGCTCGACAGGAGCAGCTCCACAATGGTTTTGCGGGCATGGATTACCCGCGGGGAGTGCGTGTATATTTTCATCCATTCTTCTACCGGATACGAGCACGAAGGCACCAGATCGTTGCGCCCTTCTATCTCTACCACACATATCCGGCAGGCGCCCGTGGGTGTAAAAGTCTCCATGTTGCATAGCGTCGGTACGGTGATGCCATTGCGCCTCAGCGTTTCCAATATTGTGTCGCCACGGCGCGCTTTTATTGTCTTTTGGTTTACTTCTATATTAAATATCATGCGCTTTCTGCCTTAATGTTGTGAAGCTGGTATGATGAAGTATGAAATAGTCAGGCGTTACTTTTTTATAAAATATCGATAGCTGTAAATTTGCAAACGTCGAAGCAAATGCCGCAACTGTTGCATTTTTCCTGTAGGATAAAGTGTGGCGCAAGGGCTGATCCCACTATGGCATCTTCGGGGCACTTGCGCAGACACACCATGCAGCCGGTGCAGCGATCGGCGCTGATGATAAAGGTTCGCAGGTCCTTACATACATTGGCACGACAGCGGCGCTCATAGATATGTTCTTCAAATTCTTCTCCGAACCATTTTAGTGCTGTCAGCACCGGGTTGGGAGCCGTCTTGCCCAGCCCGCACAGCGATGTTTCCTTAATCACCGATGCCAGGCTTTCGAGCTGCATTATTCCTTTAAAGCGCGACAGCGACTCATGTGTGTCGTCCTTTACGGGGCGATGGGTGATGGCTTCGAGAATTTTGTACATCCTGTTGGTGCCTTCACGGCAGGGGATGCACTTGCCGCACGATTCCTTTTGCAGGAAATCGATGAAGTATTTTACGATATCTACAATGCACTTGGTATCGTCCATTACCACCATACCACCGGATCCCATGATAAGATTTTCGGCATCAAAACTTTTATAGTCGATGGTGATGTCGGTTTGACTTTCGGGAATCAGGCTCCCCGACGGACCACCTATCTGGACGGCTTTTAGTTTTTTGTCTTCTTTCAGTCCGCCGCCAATGGTATAAATAATGTCGTGAACCGTGGTTCCGAAAGGTACTTCTACCAGCCCGGTGTGGAGCGTATCGCCGGTAAGTGCAAACAACTTGGTGCCGGTGCTGGTAGCAGTGCCTATTTGCCTGAACCATTCCGGGCCGTGCAGCAGGATCAGCGGCACATTGGCAAGCGTTTCGACATTATTAACAGCAGTAGGTTTTTTAAAAAGCCCTTTCTCGCTGGGATAGGGAGGTTTGTTGGTAGGCACTCCCCGCCGACCTTCCAGGCTTTTTATCAATGCAGTTTCCTCACCACACACAAAAGCTCCCGGCCCTTCGCGCAGATAAATTTGCAACTTAAAGCCACTCTTGCCGATGCTGCTGCCCAGGAAGCCAAAGCTGTAGGCTTGTTCCAAAGCCAGTTTCAGTCGCTTCACGGCTACATGATAGTCGCTTCGGATGTAGATGTACGCTTTGGTGGCGCCGATAGCATAGGCTGCAATGGCGATGCCTTCGAGCAGCCGATGC
The DNA here is from genome assembly GCA_009928785.1 of Clostridia bacterium. Classification (GTDB taxonomy): domain Bacteria; phylum Bacteroidota; class Bacteroidia; order Bacteroidales; family 4484-276; genus SABY01. Next base: position 11,555 of record SABY01000099.1, read on the forward strand.
GGGTTTCCTTCTACCAACGCTCTGTCCATATAGGCGCCCGGATCGCTTTCGTCGGCATTACAAATCAAATACTTTTGGTCGGCAGCATTGCTACGTACTCTTTTCCATTTTTCGCCGGTTGGAAATCCGCCACCACCGCGTCCGCGCAGTTCGCTTCGAGCGATGATGTCGCAAACTTCCTCCGGCGGGTAGCTGAGGATGGTTTTCATAAAGGCTTTGTAGCCATCACGCGCCAGGTATTCGTCAAGGCTGGCAGGTGCTATCTCGCCACAATCGTATAGCAAGATGCGTTTTTGATGTTTAATAAACGGCAGGTCGTTGATGATAGGCAGGTTGTGATAATACTCGTGGCTTTCGTTGCGCACCTGTCCCAGCACATGGCTTCCCGAAAGTTGGTTATGAAAACATTCGTCGAGCAGTGGAGCAACATCAGCAGCTTGTACTTTCTGAAAGCTGACACGCGCTTTTCCGGGCATTTGAAAATCCATGAGTGGCTCGGCGCTGCACAGTCCAAAGCATCCTACCTCCACCACATCGGCATCCAGGCGATTGTTGGTGAGATATTCCTGTATTGCGGTGAGGGTTTGTTGGGCACCGGCAGCAATGCCACAGGTTCCCATTCCGACATAAATTACCGGCTTGCGCAGGTTGTCGCGCAGCAAAAGTTCACGGCGCCGATGCACCTCGTCGCTGTATTCATTGGTGAAGTTAAGCACCAGGTTGTCAATCAAAAATTGGGTGTTGGCAGTTGCGTCTTCCATTATTTCTCCTCCCGATTTTTGATTGTGTTAAGCAGCTCTGCTACCTGCCCGATGGTAACCCCGGTGTGGAACTCGTTGTTGATCTTAACTACCGGAGCTTTGCCGCAGGCGCCCATGCACGGGGTAGTACTAAGGCTAAATAGCTTGTCGCGGGTAATTTGTCCGGCACTGATACCAAGTTGTTTTTCAAATTCTTTGATCAACGACCCGGATTTTTCCATGTGGCAGGCTGTGCCATTACATAAACAAATGGCATATTTTGCGCCGGGAGTAAATCGGAACTTTTCGTAAAACGCCGACACAGAATATACTTTGCTGGTTGGAATTTTCAGGTAGTCGCTTATCAAAACTACAGCATCCGCGGGTATGTATCCTTCGCTGCATTGTACGTCCTGTAGTATAGGCAGCAGCAGGCTGCGGTCGGGAGTAGGGTAGTTGAGTAGAATATTTTTGATAGTGCTCATGCAGCCGTGTTATCTATTTGTTAATAAACACTGCCAAAATTAATACTTTTATGTTATTAAATTCACAATGTTATTTTTTTAACGTCATAAAACCTTGCATTGATTTTTTATGGATATTTGCTCACGCAATTTTTATCGTTTTCATGCTACAAAAGACAGAAATAGTAATTTGCCTGGGAAGCTCCTGCTTTGCGCGTGGCAACAAGCATTTGGTGCAGATCGTCAAAAACTATCTGGCCGATCACCAGTTGACGCACAAAGTAAATTTTAAAGGAAAACATTGCTTCGGCAACTGCGATAGCGGTCCTGCTATCGAAATCAACCAGCGGCGCTACAACAGCATTTCATCAGAAACCATCATCGACATACTCGATAAAGCCTTAACTGATAAAACATGAACCTTATCCGGATAGATACAGCGAAATGCACCAACTGCCAACAATGCGCACGGGTGTGCCCGGTACATGCCATCCGAATTGTTGCGGCCAATGAGCCACCGGTGGTCGAGCATAACAGGTGCATCGGCTGCGGCGCATGTGTGCGTGCCTGCGCCGACGGAGCCATCACCTACCTTGACTCGATAAGCCAGGTACGGCAACTCTTGCAATCCAATGAAAAAGTAGCTGCGTTGGTAGATCCGAGTATTTCCGGCGAATTTCCCGACATCACCGACTATCGGAAATTTGTGGAGATGATTCGTCAGCTTGGCTTTGAAGTAGTAGCCGATGCTTCTTTTGGTGTTGATCTGGTGGCACGAGCCTATAAAAATCTCTTCGAGCGGGCGCGCGGCAAATATTATCTGATGGCCAACTGCCCGGCCATGGTGGCTTTTGTAAGCAAATTCCATCCGCATCTCACCGATAACCTTGCGCCTATCGTCACGCCCATGGAAGCTATGGCCGGTGTGATGCGGCAGAAGTTTGGCAAAGAGCTTCGCACGGTTTTTATTGGTCCGTGCATCGCCGCCAAGGCCAGCGCCGGTGTGGATGGTGATAAAGGTGTGGATGCGGTGATAACTTTTACGGAGTTGCGTGCTTTGTTTCAAGAGCATCACATCCACGAAAGTCAACTGGAATATTCTGATTTTGATCCGCCACACGGACGCATGGGTTCATTGTATCCCATCAGCCGGGGCATATTAGAAGCTGGCGGCATCAGTCAAAATCTGATAGATGGTACGGCATTAACGGCGGAGGGCGCCCCCGAAGCTTTGCAGGCTGTGGCTTCCTTTAGCAAAAATATCGATCAGATTCGGCGTCATTTCAATATCTTTTATAACCAAGGATGCGTGATGGGCCCCGGCATGACGGCGGGAGGCGATAAGCATTTGCGTGATGCATTGGTTATAAATTATTCGCAGCGGCGCCTGGCAGGTACTGATGAAGCTGCCTGGCAGCAAGCCATGGAAGAATTTGCCACGCTCGATCTAAGCCGACAACACACACCCGACGACCAGCGGTTGCCCGACCCGCCACAAAAAAGAATTGATGAAGTTCTGGCGCTGCTTGGAAAATCTGAAAGAAATATGGCGACGGACGCTTGCCGCGAATGCGGATTCGATAACTGCCATGCCTTCGCCAAAGCAGTGGCACAAGGGCTTACCCGAACCGATATGTGTCAGGATTTTAATATCAAAAATAAAAATAATTACATCGCCACCCTACGCGAAAGCACCACCCGCCAAACTGCGGAGCTTGACAAACTAAAACAGGAGCTGCTGGAGCTGCGTGCTAACAGCGAGCTTATCAATGACAAGCTCGATACTTCGCGCGCCATCCTCAACCAAATTCCGTCGGGGGTGGTGATTGTGGACGAAAAGCTAAAAATACTCTCGTCCAACCACAGCTTTATCGAGTTGCTGGGCGATGAGGCACACGAAATCGATAACATCATTCCGGGACTGCGCGGAGCCAACCTGAAAACGCTGGTGCCGGTGCAGTTTTATAAAGTTTTTCAGAATGTGCTCGACACCGGCGAAGATATTTTGAGCCGTGATGTAAAAATTGAGGAGGCTTTTTTGAACCTAAGCGTGTTCTCGATAAAGCATGGCAAAGTGTCCGGTGGCATCGTGCGCGACATGTTTTCGCCCGAGGTGCGCAACGAACAGATCATCCAGCGCATGACCGAGGTAATCGACCAAAACCTGGAGATGGTGCAGCAAATCGGTTTTCTGCTGGGCGAAGGCGCCTCCAAGACCGAGGCCATGCTCAACAGCATCATCCAGTTGCACCGCAAGAAGAAGGGAGAGAGTAGAAGTTAGAAGCGAGCAGATATGTGGCTAATAAATATTAGCTGAAATTCGGAGGTATTGTAGGCATCATCAATCCTAAGAATTGGCAATCAGGTATAGAAAATGCCACATTTTTCTGGTGGCAATAGGAAAAGTTCTATTTTCGCGGCTTAAATTTTAATGCCACCTTAGCTCAGTCGGTAGAGCAGCGCATTCGTAATGCGCGGGTCGTGGGTTCGAGTCCCATGGGTGGCTCCGGTAGGGAGGCTTACGGGTCTCCATTTTTATGCAGAAATATTTTACTTTTTTCTTTGTAGAAAATAAAATAGAAATATCTTTGCACTCCGTTTACAGGACGCACGTTCAGCAACATCATGGGAGTTTAGCTCAGTCGGTTCAGAGCATCTGCCTTACAAGCAGAGGGCCACTGGTTCGAATCCAGTAACTCCCACAACAAGCCACCTCATTCGGGGTGGCTTTTTTGTTGAAAGCGTCCGCTACTTCTCGTCAAAGCAACTGTCATCGAATTCTCGTCAAAGCAACTGTCATCGAATTCTCGTCAAAACAACTGTCCGCGAATTACCACCAATTAGGGAAAACTGTCCACGAATTCTCGCCAATTAGGCGAATTGACACGAATTTTTACACGAGACAATTAACGGTGTCGC
>SABY01000100.1 GCA_009928785.1 Clostridia bacterium
GAGCCGCGTAATATTTGTAGAAATTACCTTCCCCCATGAAACCACCAAAGGTGCAGAGCACCGAAATATTATTATTCTGAGTTTTTCAGCAGACCCTACTTAGTGCATCTTGACACGCTTGAGCAGATAAGGCATCAATATCTGGCGAAAGCCTTTGTGGATGTCGGCGTCGATGAAGTCGATCTGATACTGGCCACAACGCAGCTCCAGCTCTTTTTTAAATTCACCGATTGTTTTCACATATTGCGCGCGTACCTCGTGGGGATGGATTTTTATCTCGCGACCGTCCTCCATATCAATAAATTTGTAGGGGCGGTTGTCGTAGTCGAAATTGATTTCTTTTTGGTAATCGGTAACATGAAACAGCACCACCTCGTGCTTGTTGTGGCGCAGATGCTGCAATGCCGAGAAAAGTTCTTCGTTGCGGGCACTGCTCTCAAACATATCCGAAAAGATAATCACCAGCGAGCGCTTGTGGATATTTTCGGAAATCTGATGCAGCGCATCGGCGGCCATAGTTTTTTTGGGCTGACTTCCGCCAGCCGGATGCAACAGTCGCTCCAGCTCGGCATATAAATACTTTATGTGCGTCGAAGTAGAGCGCGTGGCGGTATGTTTTTCCACAGTGTCAGAAAACAACGACAGCCCCACAGCATCACGTTGTTTTTTGAGCAGATTCATGAGCGCAGCGGCAGCGTAGATCGAAAAAGCTATTTTGTTGGGATTGTTCAGGCCGGGATTGTCCACCAATGGGAAATACATCGACGAAGAGTTGTCGATAATGATCTGGCAGCGCAGGTTGGTTTCTTCTTCGTAACGCTTCACATAGTAGCGGTCGGTGCGGCCATAAAGCTTCCAGTCGATGTGCTTGATGCTCTCGCCGGTGTTGTAAAGTCGGTGCTCGGCAAACTCAACCGAGAAGCCATGAAACGGACTTTTGTGCAGCCCGGTAATGAATCCTTCCACCACCTGCTTTGCTATTAGCTCGAGTGAGGCAAACTCCTGCAGCTTGTTGATGTCGATTGTGTTTTCCACGCGTAGGATGTAGTTTTTGATAAATAATTGCCGGCAAACATACGGCTTTCACTTCAAACGACGCGAGGGGCGGTTTAGTTGCTGACCAACCGTAAGCAACCCTGTGATTTTTTTAAGCCTAAACATCAGCACTGCTGCCCAGGATTATTCACGGTGTGACTTTCAGCAACACGAAGCAAAAAAAACAGCATGATCCACTGAAGGATCATGCTGTTGTTACTTTGCGACACCCGTTTTTCGGGGTGCTGAACAATATTACATGTGCGATTCGAGCTTTTTTACCAGCACTTGCTTGGCTACGGCACCCACTTGTTTATCGACGATTTGCCCGCCTTTAAAAAATAAAATAGTAGGGATGTTACGGATTCCAAATTTTGCTGCAGTGCCAGGGTTGCTGTCAACATCTACTTTTCCAACCTTTACCTTGCCGTCGTATTCTTTGCCGATTTCTTCCACTACGGGGCCTACCATGCGGCAGGGGCCACACCATTCGGCCCAAAAATCAACAATAACTGGTTGGTCAGATTGTAATACTTGTTCGTCAAAATTAGCGTCTGTGAATTCTAAAGCCATTGTATTATGTTTTTGAGGTCCATTAAAACTGTCGCCAAAAGTAGCATTGTTTTGAGGCGGTGGTTTTTTCCGCTCCCTTACAATATCTGTATTAATAATTTAATAATCGCATGATCCCATGATTACTTGCGATGAAACAGGCTTTACACCTGCTTACATTTTTTTAGGCAAAGCTCTCGATGGATTTGCGAATGATGCCAATGGCTTCGTGCAATTGCTCTTCGGTGATGATGAGCGGCGGAGCAAAGCGGATGATGTGCTGATGTGTTGGCTTGGCAAGCAGGCCGTTTTCGGCCATTTTCACACATACGTCCCAGGCTTCTTTGCCATTCTTTGGTTCGATGATGATGGCGTTGAGCAGCCCTTTGCCGCGTACTACGCTTATCATTTCTGATTTCATATTCCTGAGTTCCTGACGGAAAATCTGACCCAATTTCTCGGCACGTTCGGCGAGTTTTTCGTTTTTCACCACTTCCAGGGCGGCTATGGCTACCTTAGCGGCTATGGGGTTTCCGCCGAAGGTAGAACCATGCTGGCCGGGTTTTATTACCAGCATAATGTCGTCGTCGGCCAATACTGCCGATACTGGGAATACGCCTCCCGAAAGGGCTTTGCCCAGGATGAGAATGTCGGGGCGCACACCTTCGTGATCGCAAGCCAGCAAACGGCCGGTACGGGCAATGCCGGTTTGTACTTCGTCGGCAATAAAGAGTACATTGCGTTCTTTGCACATGTCGTAGGCTTTTTTCAGGTAGCCATCTTCCGGCACATACACACCTGCCTCACCCTGGATAGGCTCGACGAGGAAACCAGCTACGTTGTCGTCCTGCAGCGCTTTGCGCAAAGCATCCAGATCGTTGTAGGGAACTACCTCAAAGCCGGGAGTGTAAGGACCAAAGCCGCCTTTGGCATCCGGGTCGGTTGACATGGAGATGATGGTGGTGGTGCGGCCATGGAAGTTGCCTTCGCAAACCACGATTTTGGCTTTGTTGGCTTCTACGCCTTTTTTCTCATAAGCCCATTTGCGGCAAAGTTTAATGGCTGTTTCGTCGGCTTCGGCGCCGGTGTTCATCGGCAACACTTTGTCGTAACCAAAATATTCGGTTATGTATTTTTCGTAAGGCCCTAATGCGTCGTTGTAAAAAGCCCGCGAGGTGAGCGTGAGGGTTTTTGCCTGGTCGGTGAGTGCCTTGATGATGTGTGGGTGGCAGTGGCCTTGGTTCACAGCCGAGTAGGCCGACAGGAAATCAAAATAGCGCTTCCCTTCAACGTCCCATACATAGGCGCCTTCGCCACGTGCTAATACTACTGGCAGCGGGTGATAATTGTGCGCACCATACTTATCCTCTAAATCCATCGCCATCTGAGAAGTGATTTTTTCTGACATAAACTTTACTTTTTTTATTAATAAATACTTTAATTTCTAATCAGTTTGAATGATCAATATTTTCCTGGCAAAGGTACACTTCATTGTTTATAAAGAAAATGAATGCCGTCCCTAAAGGCCGTAAGTTGGTATTTGTAAGGAGATAACAGATTATTGACAAATTGTTTTAATGAATGTCAATGGCATTTGAGGGATGCCGGTGACAGAGCAAATGGCCGATTTTTTAAAAATCATGATGCTTTGGATTGTTGTGTTTTGTCTGATGGTTTTTGTTTGGATTTTGTTCGTTGGTTTTTGGAATTTATTTAATACCACCCCTTGATTACCTGATAGCAATAAACATTATGGCTAATTTTGCCATCTGAAATGGTAAAAGATAAAATCTTGTATGAGGATGAATTTTAAAAAATCGATAACCGGCAATCGCTATAGCGTATTGTTATTTGGTATTTTGCTTTCGCTAACGGCCTGCGATACCCGCCAGCTTTACGATCATTCGGTGGGCATTGATGCCGATGGCTGGCACAAAGATTCGATGGCTGTTTTTAAAGTGGACGTTGCCGACACTGCCACATTTTATAATTTCTACATCAATGTGCGCAACAACGACGATTATGCTTATCGCAACCTGTACGTTTTTCTCACCACGCGCCTGCCCAACAGCAACCGCACGCGCGATACGCTGGAGCTAATCCTCGCCGATCAGCAGGGCAATTGGCTGGGCAAAGGTTTTGGTGCACTGCACGACAATCAGATACTCGTGCGGCGCAACCTTAGTTTTCCGTTGGCGGGACGATACACCTTTTCGTTGCAGCAGGCCATGCGCCAGGAAACCCTCGAAGGTATCACTGATGCAGGTATTCGCATCGAACAATCACATTAGCATCACATTAAAATGATGATTTCTTCGTTTGACAATTTCTACTTTAGCGCTCGAAATCTTTACAAAAATAATGGATAATAACACCCACAACCACCGACCGATGGCATACGGATACGGAAGAAACAAGACCCGCAATGGCGGAGACGATCCTCAGCAACAACAAAAAGTGAAGAAATATGTAAAGATGCTTTGGGGCATCCTGGCTGCTTTTTTTTTGGGAACCATTCTTATGTTTGCCGGTTTCTCGTTGGGTTGGTTTGGCTTTATGCCCTCTTTTGATGAACTGGAAAACCCACAGACTTACCTTGCCTCCGAAATCTATTCGGTCGATTCGGCGCTGCTGGGAACCTATTACATCGAAAACCGGTCGCGCGTTAGTTATCGCGACATCTCCCCTGAACTTATCCACGCACTGATTGCTACCGAGGATGTGCGTTTTCGCAAACATTCGGGCATCGACGTGAAGGCGCTGGGGCGCGTGTTTTTTGGCGCCATCACTGCGCAGGACAAAGGTGGCGGTAGCACCATCACACAGCAACTGGCCAAAAATCTCTTTCCACGCGACGACAATCAGAGTTTCATTGAGCTGGCTTTTCGCAAATTCAAAGAGTGGGTCATTGCTGTAAAGCTCGAACGCCATTACAGCAAGGACGAAATCATCACCATGTATCTTAATAAATTCGACTTCCTCAATCTTGCCGTAGGTATCAAGTCGGCGGCGCGAATTTATTTCAGCACCACCGCTGCCAACCTCGATCTGCTGCAAAGCGCCACCCTGGTAGGAATGGTAAAAAACCCGTCGCTGTACAATCCGGTGCGCCGCCCCGACCTCACGCTACAGCGCCGCAACACTGTGCTGCGGCAAATGGTCAAATATGGATACCTGGACCGCGCGCAGGCCGATACCTTATTCGATAAACCACTGGAGCTTAGTTTTCAGCGGGTGGATCATAACATCGGCACGGCTACTTACTTCAAAGAATATCTGCGCGGCGACCTTTCGCGCTGGTGTGCAACCCATTTTAAACCGGACGGAACACCTTACGATCTTTATCGCGACGGGCTTCGCATCTACACCACCATCGACTCGCGATTGCAGAAGTACGCCGAAGAGGCCGTGACCGAGCACATGGGCGGGGAGATTCAGTCCAAGTTTTTTAATCATTGGAAAGGTCGTGCCAATGCGCCTTTTGTTTTTGATAACAACATCGCCGAAGAAATTGATAAAATAATGCAGCAAAGCATGCGGCGTAGCGAGCGCTACCGCGGACTGAAACGCTCCGGCGCCAGCGACGATTCTATAAAAAAATCTTTTGCTACACCTATTCCCATGACCGTCTTCTCATGGAATGGCGATATCGACACGGTGCTTTCGCCAATGGACAGCATCCGTTATTACAAATATTTCCTCAACACGGGGCTAATGTCCGTTGATCCGCCAACCGGACAGGTGCGCGCTTATGTGGGCGGCATCGACTATCGCTATTTCAAATACGACCACGTGGTGCAGAGCCAGCGACAGGTAGGCTCTACTTTCAAACCTTTCCTTTATACCCTGGCTATGCAGGAAGGTGCTGCCAGCGGCGAGTTTTCGCCCTGCACCGAAGTGCCCAACATTCAGGTGAGCATCGAGCTGCCCGACGGCACCTACTGGTCGCCACGCAACTCTTCCGACGAAAGCGAGGGCGAGATGGTGACGTTGAAATACGCATTGGCGCATTCTATCAACTGGGTGTCGGCCTACCTGATGAAGCGCTTTTCGCCACAGGCAGTGATACAGATGGCGCGCAAAATGGGAATTACTGCCGAAATTCCTGCGGTGCCGGCCATAGCGCTGGGCACGCCCGACATCTCCCTTTACGAAATGGTGGGCGCCATGAATACTTTTGTGAATGATGGAATACATGTCACGCCGTATTTTGTGACCCACATCGAAGATAAATATGGCAACATCATCGAAATGTTTCATCCCGAAAGCAACGAGGCTATGGACGAACAAACTGCTTATCTGATGCTCAACCTGATGCAAGGTGTGGTGGAAACCGGCACCGGGCGTCGCTTGCGGTATCTTTACGGACTCAACAACGAGATTGCCGGCAAAACGGGGACCACACAAAATCAGTCGGATGGCTGGTTTATGGGTCTTACTCCACAGCTTACCACCGGCGTATGGGTGGGCGCCGAAGAGCGCAGCGTACATTTCCGAACCATCGAAATGGGGCAGGGGGCACGTCTGGCTTTGCCCATCTGGGGCATCTACATGAAAAAAGTGTATGCCGACACTTCGCTGCACATCATGCCGATTCCTTTTCCGTTGCCTTCGTCGCCTGTCACCGTGCCGCTCGATTGCCAGAATCAGGACAAAAAAGAATCATCGTCGCAAGAGAATTATATCAATTACGACGAGTTTTAAAAAAAGCACTTATGGATACAGCTCAAAAAAATATTGCTTTTCTCAAATCGGCGCTTACCACCGACAACGACCTGATGCCTTCGGAAAAGTTTATCCAATGGATGAAGGAGAAGAATGAAGCTGTGCATGTCCAAATCCATAAGATTCCCTTTACGGAAATGCGCAACTGGCATTTTGATGCCGTTACCGGAAATCTGGTACACGATACGGGCAGGTTTTTTTCGATAGAAGGTATCCGCGTGCGCACCAACTGGGGTAAGGTGCCAGAGTGGGAGCAGCCTATCATCAACCAGCCGGAGGTCGGTTTTTTGGGTATCATCACACGCAAGATGAATGGCATATTGTATTTTCTGATGCAGGCCAAGATAGAGCCGGGCAACCTCAACGTGGTGCAGCTCTCGCCAACATTGCAGGCCACCCGCAGCAACTACAGCCAGGTGCATGGCGGCAGGCGGCCATTGTATCTCCAATATTTTAATGGCGAAAGAGCTGTAACAGTTTTGCTCGACCAGTTGCAAAGCGAGCAAGGCGCCCGTTTCCTCAAAAAGCGCAATCGAAATGTTATTGTAGAAATCCCCGAAACGGAAACCCTGGAGATGCACGACAACTTTTGCTGGCTCACCCTGGGACAGATCAAAAGCCTGCTGCAACACGACAACCTGATCAACATGGATACCCGCACGGTGATTTCAGGAATCCCTTTCGGGGAATATCCTCCCGACGTGCTCGACTTTTACGAAACCCTCAACTTTAGTGCCGGCAACAAGCCCCGGCAAACGGGTCTGCTACTCTCGATGCTCGAACGCGACCGCCATCTGCACAACATCGAACAGGTGATTTCGTGGATCACGCGCAAAAAGGCCCTCTACGATTTAGAGGTGGAGCGCATCCCGCTTAAGGAGGTCAAAAAATGGATTATCGACAAAGAAGATATTTACCACCAGGATCGAAAATACTTTTCGGTGATGGGTGTAAATGTTGAGATTGGAAACCGTGAGGTGCAGTCGTGGGATCAGCCGCTGATAAGGGCATCGCAGGAGGGCATCATAGCTTTTATCATCAAAAAAATAAACGGCGTTTATCATTTTCTGGTGCAGGCCAAACTCGAAGCCGGGAATTTCGATATCGTTGAGCTGGCGCCCACCGTGCAATGCCTTACCGGCAATTACCGCCAGGGTTATAACGAATACGATGTGCGTTTTCTCGAAGAAGTGCTTACCGCAAAGCCAGAGCAGATATGGTACGACACCTACCAGAGCGAGGAAGGTGGCCGTTTTTATCAGGAACAAAACCGCAACATGATCATCGAGGCTGCTGCCGATTTCCCGATGGAAGTCCCCGACGATTACATGTGGATCACCCTTAACCAGATGAAAACATTTATTCGTTTTAATAATTACCTCAACATTGCCGCCCGCAGCCTGATAGCTGCCATTAGGTTTATTTAGAAATAAATTCCAAATTCCAAATTCAAATTCCAAATTCCAAATTCCAAATCCCAAATCCCAAATAAATTCCAAATTCCAAAATTTCAATCCCCGGAGCAGTTTGATAATTGAGATTTGACTATTCAAGATTTATTTGGAACTGTTTACTCCGAACACTGGCGGATGATTTATTGATTTTTGGGATTTGGCTTCTCCGCTGCATCTTTAAAACTCCGGCGTTTGGACGCGGTTGCACCTCGTCCATATTTGTTTTTGCAGGCTATGCCTGTCGAAACGAAATGTTTAAAAAAAAAAGGGAAAAGCCAAAGCTGACGAGGAAATTTAATCATTAAATGTGTCGCGCTTACAGCGCTTTTGTTTGTGGTTGATGCTTCATTCTACCATAATTTCACGCCTATGGCGCTAACCCAGTGCTTCAAGAAAATGCATATTTGTATTAAATTCCAAATCCTCAAATCCTCAAATCCTCAAATCCTCAAATCAACACATTAACACATCAGCACATCAGCAAATCCCTTGAAAATTGATTTCCTGGCGAAACATCCTACCACTTTTAGTTGTTAGAAAAGGAAAAAGCATTCCGGATGCCAGAACAAATTCAAAAAATAGCAACTCCCATAAAAATCACCGAGGCACCCCGCGATGCTATGCAGGGTATCAAACACTTTATTCCTACCCGGCAAAAGGCGCAACTGATTAATGACATCCTGCAGGTAGGATTTGATATTGTCGATTTTGGGAGTTTTGTGTCGCCGAAAGCAATTCCGCAGTTGCGCGATACCGCTGAAGTGATTGGAATGATCGACATCACGCAAACCCAATCCAAACTAATGGCCATCATCGGCAACCTGAAAGGTGCGCGCACCGCGGCCTCATTTGACGAAGTGACTTACCTGGGATTTCCGTTTTCGTTTTCCGAAACCTTTCTTAAATTAAATATCAATTCAACTTTGTTGCAGGCGCAGGCTACCGTAGAAGCGCTGCAGGAGTTGTGCGCGCAGAAAAATAAAAAGCTGCTGGTTTATCTTTCGATGGCTTTTGGCAATCCTTATGGCGACGCCTGGAGCATCGACCTGATCATCCAATGGATCGATTATCTGTGCCGGCGCGGCATCCACGTGGTGGCTTTGTCCGACATCATTGGCGTGGCCGATGGCAAAATGGTAGGCGAGGTGTTTAGGCGCATCAACAGCGAGGTGCCTTGCGCCGATGTGGGGCTGCACCTGCATACCCACGAACACAACTGGTACGAAAAAGTGGATGCAGCTTACAAGGCAGGATGCCGGCGCTTTGATGGTGTAATGAGCGGACTGGGTGGCTGCCCCATGGCCGGTTACGAGTTGGTAGGAAATCTCAACACCCGCCACCTCATCGGGTATTGCGATAAAAACAAAATTCCGGTAACGCTCAACAGAGAGGCTTTTGATAAGGCTTTTGCTGCCGCAGTGAAAACTTACAGCCTTGCTCCGGCATTTTAATAAGAGGTTAATTTTTAAATTCCAGGTTTCAAGTTCCAGGTTTCAAATCCCAACCCTTTCGTTTATTAAAACGTTCATACCAGTGCCGCCAGCTTTTTACCTATTTTTGCTTTTCAATATTTTTATAAAGGGCATTATTATGAAAAACCAAAAATCTCTCCTGCTTGCTATCGGGATGCTGGTGCTGATCATCTTTTTGGCTACAGCCAATACCCATGCACAGGAACGCGTACCACGCTTTACTCCCGACGAACGCAACTGGTCGGAATACGACCTGACGGGTTGGCGCTTTGGCATCAACATGGGCTTGTATTTTGCTAATAATTATTCGGCGCAATACTTCAGTGGTGAGCGTTTCAACGAAAACAACATCGAGTATGTGTTGAACAACAAATACTGGTATGAGGAAATTTTTCAGGAACTCAACAGCAACAACATTTATAAAACTACCGACGAAAATATCCCGCAGGCATGGACATCATCGCTCCAGGAGTGGAAACGGCAGTATGCTATTGCCGACGGTGAAAAAGCCTGGTGGATTTATTACCCGCTCGACCTGCAATACAACGCTACTATTATGCCGGGCTTTTACGTCAAGTATAATTTTAACAACACCACCGGGGTTTTCGTGCAATCCAACTATGTAAAACTGGTGACCAGCGGCGTTTTCCAGATGGTGATCGATTCGGTGACCTACACCAGCGAGCCGGCCTTGCGTACCGGGTATATCCGTGGCGAGCTGGAGCAGGTAACCATCGACGTGGGCATTAGCAAGTTTTACCGGACAGGAAATTATACAAGCGTCTTTATCGAAACCGGCTTACAAATAAACAGTTCGCGTGTGCTCGAAAGCCGCGTACAGATTGGCAAACAGCAATACACGCTCATCAACCGCTACGGCAGTAGTGGCTATGTACCTGGTCCGGGCGGCAACGCTTATGAATACGACATTTATCAGGGCGGCATCGGCTTTGGTATCTTCCTCAATGGCGGCATGAAGTTTATCCTCAACGAGTCGGTGTCGATAGACCCCGGCGTACAGGTGGCCTGGAAAAACGTGAACCTGGAAGGCTACCGCGACTTTGCACCCGATGCGTACGTGTACCTTCGCCTAATTTTTGATCTGTTTTAAAAACCAATTATTTTATAAATGTATCAGAATATCGATCCCATAAAAATCATTCAAAAGTATGCTCCACCCGACTCGCTGGTTTATAAAATTCTGATCGCGCATTCCGCAGCGGTGCACGATCTGGCGCTTAAGATTGCCGCCAAAAACAAGCATCTCAAAGCCGACACTGAGCTTCTGGCGCTGGCCGCCATGCTGCATGATATTGGCATTACCCAAACGTCGGCGCCCGATATTGGCTGCTTTGGCGAGGCTCCATACATCTGCCACGGATACCTGGGTCGCGAAATACTGGAACGCGAAGGAGTGCCCGAAAAGGTGGCGCTTTTTGCCGAACGCCATACCGGCACCGGCATCCCGCGCGAAGAGATCATCCGCCTCAATCTGCCGCTGCCCCACCGCGACCTGATGCCTGTTTCGATTGAAGAAAAAATACTCTGCTATGCCGATAAGTTTTTCTCAAAATCAGGCAGCAGCCTGGTAAAGCCCAAGAAACTCAACAAAATCTACGACAACCTCTCCAAATATGGTGAAGATAACCTGCGGCGCTTCGATGCGATGATAGGCATGTTTGGGATGTATTATGTGCACGGAGAAAGAGGGTAGAAGGTGGAGGGAAGAAGGTGGAGGTTAGAAGGTGGAGGGAAGAGGGAAGAGGGAAGAGGGAAGAGGGAAGAGTGTCTGTCTTGTCCTGAAATAAGTTTACACTAAAACTAAACACATTTCGGGATTATGAAGAGAAAAGTAAATCATTACACGGACGAATTCAAATTGAAGGTCGTTACAGAGTATGTCGAAACCGACATTAGCCAAGAAGAGTTGAAAAGGAAATATGGCTTTGGCGGGAACAATTGTATTTCAAATTGGATGATTAAATTTGGCATGAAAACGCCAAATGAAAGCCAAATTAAAACTTCAAAGAATTATGTCGGAAGAAACAGGGAAAACGCAAAGAGAGTTCGATCTGGAAGCTGAAGTCCGAGATCTGACAAAAAAATAACTTTTAGTTTACATGTTGATAAATCAATATGTCCACCTATCATACTAAATGGAACATTGAAGTTCAGTTTAGGCTGTGCCTAAGCTGCATCTATTCTTGCAGGTTTTACCTGCTTTTATTTTTGATCACATGACTTCGTTTCGACAACAGGCAAAGCCTATAAAAATAACACGGACGAGGTACAACCTCGTCCGAACTACCCAACTTTATGAACAGACACCGCCTAACCTCTAAAATCTAACCTCCACCATCTAACCTCCACCTTCTTTTGCTATCTTTGTTTTTTAAAATAAAAAAATGACTCGTCCGACGCATCTTCTGCTTTTATTAATAATGGTTACCTGCTTTCCTTTTACGTTGCATGCGCAAATGGCTGCATTGTCGGGACGGGTAATACTTGCCGACAAACAAGTGCCGGCAGCGGATGTTGCGGTGAATCTTGCGCCCGGCAACCACCAAACCACTACCAATGGGAAAGGCTATTTTCAGTTTGATCAATTACCTGCCGGCAAATACCAACTAACCGCCGCGCTGGATAAATACCAGGATTTGCAGGATACACTTATTTTGAGCGCCGACGAAATGTTGGTGGTAGCGCTGGAACTACAACCGGAGCCGGTATTTCTTGAAGGCGTCGAAATAACGGCGGCATCCTTCGACCCACCGGTTTATCTTACAAGCGTGGTGAGTCGGGAAACTATCGAACGTATGCCAGCCAGGGATGTCGGCGAATTTTTACGCAGTCAGCCCAACGTGAACAGTATTCGCAAAGGCGGCAGCAATCTCGACCCGGTGGTGCGCGGTTTGAAATATAGCCAGGTGAACGTACAAACCAACAGCGGCCAAAAGATAGAAGGTGGCTGCCCCAACCGCATGGACCCGGCAGCTTCGCATATCGACATCAATGATGTGACGCGCATAGAAATTATGAAGGGGCCCTACTCGATGCGTTATGGCTCCAACTTCGGTGCGGTGCTCAGCCTGATTACCGAAAAAGCGCAGCCTTACGAAACATGGCAATGGCACGCCCGCGCGATAAAAGGATGGGAAAGCAACCCCGGCGGAACCAAGGAACATGTGACGCTGCAGGGAGGCAATCAAAAAGTGTTTTTTGCCCTTTCGGCAAACCGTCACGACTATGGAAATTATGAAGCTGGCAACGGGCAAGAGATTCTTTCATCGTATTTTAAATACAGCTTTGCCGGCGAGGTGGGATTTGTTCCTGCACAGCATCATCAGGTTAGGCTCACTTACCGCAATTCGCAGGGGCGCGACGTTTGGTTTCCTGCGCTGCCTATGGACGAACGCAACGACAACACCCAACTTTATTCGGCCACCTATCGCTACCGGAATAATGAATCGAAGCTGCAAACCATCGACGCAAGCCTCTACCGCTCCGACGTGCACCACGAAATGGACAACAAATGGCGGCCTTTTTCTGATACGGTTGTAGCCGTTTCTACCATCGATGCACGCAACCAGGGCGGCCGTATCGACTTGGGAACAGGACTAAAAACCGGTAAGCTCCATGCGGGATTGGATTTTGAAAATATCCACAAAGATGGCGAGCGCGTCAAAACACTGATCATGCAACCAAACCTTCCAGTGAAAACTGAAGACTTATGGAAAAATGCCACCATCAGCAACCTGGGCATATTTGGCGAATATCAGCAACAGCAATCTTCGTTATTTAAATGGGTACTCTCGGCACGACTGGATTATAACCATGCCGGCAGCGACGCGATGGTATTGCGCAACCTAATGGGAGGTGAAATGTATCGGAACGACGACACCAACTCCGACTATTTGAATGTGGGCCTGAGTGGCGGCATTGCTTACAAAATAAACAGTAAGCTTTCGCTGGATATGGCCGTGGGACGTGGCGTGCGCAGTCCGGATATGGTCGAGCGATTTATCATCCTGCTGCCCGTAGGCTACGACAATTACGATTACCTTGGCAATCCACAACTGGCGCCCGAAAAAAATCATCAGGTGGATGCAACACTTGCTTGGTCAGGCAGGCAGGCCGGCAGCTTCGCGATCAACGGTTTTTATTCGTACATAAAAGATTACATCACGGGCGTGAGGGTGCCACCCTCGCTGATGATGCCGCAAACAGCAGGCGTAGTTGGCGTTAAACAATTCCAAAATATCGACCTGGCACACATGTACGGATTTGAATTTACATGGTTTTCACCGGAACAATTTCCATTAAATATCAATTTATCGGCTGCTTACACCGCAGGTTTCAATCCTAAAGCAACACGCTATATTGTGGCGAATGGGCAGGTGGTTGGCACCGAAATCGTAAAAAATGATCCGCTGCCCGAAATACCGCCTTTTGAAACAAACCTGCGCCTGAACTATCCATTGCTTGATAATCGGCTGGTGCCGCAAATACACTTGAGATGGGCAACAGCACAAAATCGAGTTTCGCAGGCTTACGACGAAAAGGCATCGCCATCATTTTTCGTTACCAACATCAACGTAAGCTATCAAATAAGCGAATTGTTGTCGGCATCAGCCGGTGTAAGCAATTTGTTGGATGCCGCCTATTATGAGCATCTCAACCGCCGCATCATCGGCTCACAGGCAGCGCTTTATGAGCCTGGCCGTAGCTTTTATCTCAACATCATCCTGACCTTGTAATTTAAATTTGAAGTTTTGTAATAATGATTTTTAAAATAAAATCCCATACCGGCCTCTCTCTAAAAAAGCTTTCACCGTGGTTGCTTTTGATTTTAATAATCGTCGCTTTAGGCGGATGCCACAAGCGCGACGACAAAAAGGTAACCTACCTGGTAACGAGCGATGCCACAGAAGTTGCGCTGCAATACCGCGACAGAACAGGATTGTTGCAAAAAATCGTATTGCAACCGGCTGGCGGGCAGGAGGAGTGGCGCTATAGCTTTGTGGCCGAACAGGGCGACATCGTGTACCTTTCGGGGAAATATGAGGAGGGACTGGCCACGCTGAAGCTGATGATTACCGTCGACGGCAAAGTTTACAAGCAAGCGCAAAGTACCGGCGACACTATAAGATACGTTACTGTTTCCGGTGTGGTGCCTTACGATTAACACATTTGAATATGAAAATTAGAAACCTGTTTAACATTTCCCTTGCTGTGCTGCTGGCAGCAAATATTTTAAGCTTTTCGGCCTGCGACTTTGGGCATAATCCACAGCCGGATTTTCTGCCGGCGCGGCTCTTGCTTAGCTTCGAACATCTCAACAACGGGGAGCCTTTGCAATACGACACCATGCGCTATGTAAACGCGGCCGGCAACCATTATCTGGTAAACGAAATCCAATATTTTATTTCGGATGTTACGCTGCACTACAGCGATGGCAAATTGCAAGTGCTCGACGGATGGCAGGCCATTCATTATGTGGATACAGATTTGCCGGACACACATTTTTTTAATCCACCCGACACTCTGAAACCGGGACATGTGGATAAAATCACTTTTACATTTGGCATTAGTGAAGATAAGAATCAGTCGTTGATGTTTGTCAATCCGCCGGAGCGCGACATGTTTTGGCCCGAATACATGGGCGGCGGCTATCATTACCTGAAACTCAACGGCAAATGGCTGGCTGCGGATGGGGTGGTGAAACCTTTTAATTTTCATCTGGGCATCGGGCAGATGTATGCCGGCGGCGGCAGCAATCCCGACTCCATCGTTGGTTTTATTCAAAATTATTTTGAGATAACATTACCCGGCTCCTCATTTGAGGTAGAAACGGGAAAGGCTGTTCAGGGCGAGATACAAATGAATATCGAAAACTGGTTTCAGCATCCGCATATTTATAACCACGACGCGTGGGGCGGCGACATAATGCAGCGGCAGGCTGCCATGCAACTGGGGTGCGATAACGGGAAGGAGGATGTTTTTACTTTCAAGTTAAACCCTTAAAAACTAAGAAAACTAAGAAAAACCACGGAGACACGATGGCACAGAGGAAGAAATTAAGAAAACCATCTACTCCAATTATTCTCTGTGCCGTCATGCCTCTGTTGTAAAAACCAGTGAAAAACCAGTTTCCCTATCGAAATGAAAACCCGCAACAAACCCATGATGTAGTTGTTTTATCTTTGCTTACGCAATCACTTTTCTCCTAACTTCCACAAAACTATGCAACATGTT
>SABY01000101.1 GCA_009928785.1 Clostridia bacterium
TTGTTGCCTGCCTGTTGCCGACAATTAAGAATAAACTAAGCATGTAGAAAGCTCTATTGCTGCTTGTTTGGACCAGGGTTCGACTCCCTGCAGCTCCACTACCATTGATAAATCAGGGTTATTTAGCGTAACGCTAAGTAACCCTTTTTTTTAGTTTTGCAGATCAAAACACACAACAAACAAAAAAGATATGGCGACCGATTCACAGTTTAGCAAAGAAATGCTCTCACCACCCGGCGATACGATCCAGGAAACCATTGATACAATCCAAATGACGCAGGCTGAGCTAGCTGAACGATTAGGGCGGCCTATGGAGAAATTAATTGATCTAATCAAAGGTAGGGAACCATTAACCCGAAAAACAGCGCTGCTTCTGGAGCGTGTTCTGGACATACCGGTAAGCTTCTGGTTAAACCGCGAAAATGCCTATCGCGAAGAAATTATGCGCATTTAATGAGTTTAAAATTCCAATCAAGATTTTTAATTGAATAATTTTTTTTGAGCTTGAATTTTCAAAACATCCTAACTTCCCACCTTTTCCAGCCCGAGTTTCATTCTGATGCGACGAACCGCACGCGCGGCAGGCTTTTTATTTACCTTTGCCCGTCGTAAAAGTTGGTTGTTTTTTATAAAAAGAAAACAACCATTTAATTAAAAAATTAAGATGAAGATTGACAAAAATACGAGTCTGGCTGATCTCAACCAATCCAGCCACGGCACAATGGTACAAAACCTGGGCATCGAATACACCGAGATTGGCGACGGTTACGTGTGCGGCCGCATGCCCGTGGACGAGCGTACCTGGCGGCCCGGTCATATTTTGCATGGTGGCGCTAACATTGCCTTTGCCGAAACCATTGGCGGACTTGGCTCATTAATCCTGATCGACAATACGCAATACGATGCACGCGGCAGCAGCATCACCGCCAACCATGTGGGGTCGGCTACAGGAGGGTGGGTATATGCCCGCGCCGAGATCATCCATCACGGCAAACGCACACACCTGTGGAATATCGACATCACCGACCAAAAACAACGACTGCTTTCCACCGTGCGCCTTACCAACTTTATCGTCCCGCGATGATCGACTGTGTGCACCTTCAAAAATTTATCGCCAAAGCATGCACGCAATCTTCCGGCTTTGCCATCTGGTTTTTGCCCGGCAGCGAAATTCCGATGGCTATGGTGCAGCAGCACAGTGAGGTGGAAAAGATTAGCAAAATGCGTCAATTGGAGCGCCGTTCGGGTTTTGTCGTGGCACCATTTGTTATTTCAGAACAAAATCCTGCATTGCTGTTTTCGGCCAGCGGATTATTGCACAATGCGGAGGAGATTGCCCGCTATGGCGATGATTTTGATGGGGATTTTGTTTTTGGAAATAACGAAGCCACGCCGATTTATGTGAATACTCCCTATCAGGAATTTGCCGGGCAATGCGAGCAAGCCATCGCCTTGATCCGTTCGGGGGCAATGGACAAAGTGGTGCTGTCGCGACAAAAGTTTATTACCGGCTCTGATGCTTCGTTTCAGCCAGCCAGTTTGTTATTATTTTTAAAACAAAAATACCCGACAGCTTTTGTTTTTCTTTTTTACACGCCAGTTACCGGATGGTGGATGGGAGCTACTCCTGAACTGCTGCTGCGTGGCCGTGCCGGCGAATACCAAACCATGGCGCTGGCCGGGACCCGCCCTTTCAATCCGTTGACACACACCTTACCGTGGCCCGAAAAGGAGCAGTTGGAACAGAAATTTGTTACCGACTATATTATCGAAAAGCTGCATGCCGGAGGTATCACCGATCTTAGTTGCTCAGCGCCTCATACGCGCCAGGCTGGCAGCGTCGAGCATATTTGTACGGAAATCTCTTTCAGCTCCGGTAACGCAGTTGAGTTGCCGCAGGCTTTGCATCCTGAGGCTATTAACGGCGTCGCTCATAGCGACACCGTTAATTTTGACTTGCTTCAGGCTTTGCATCCCACCCCTGCGGTTTGTGGTATGCCGGCAGATGTTGCCAAGGATTTTATTTTAAAAACTGAAAAACACAACCGGGAATACTACACAGGATTTCTGGGTATGCTTAACATTAAAGAACAAACGGATGTTTATGTCAATCTCCGCTGTATGCGGCTTTTCCCGCATGGGAAACTTTTGTATGCCGGGGCAGGCATCACCGCCGGCTCAGACCCCGAACGCGAATGGAACGAAATGGAAATGAAAATGCAAATTATGGCCTCGGCTTTTGATAATAGCGCAAGATGAAAGTATCTGATAAATATGTTGCACAACTGCTGGCCGAAATTATGCTGGCCAAAGGTATCAAAGAAATCGTGTTTTCGCCCGGATCGCGCAATGCGCCGCTTATCAACACTTTTGCCGCAAGGCCCGATTTTGATTGCTCCACCATTGTGGACGAACGCAGCGCCGCCTTTTTTGCTTTGGGAATGGCGGCGCAAAGCGGGCGTACCGTTGCCATCGCCTGCACTTCCGGCTCCGCCATGCTCAACTATACCCCGGCCATTGCGGAAGCGTATTATCAAAAAATTCCTTTGTTAATCCTCACCGCCGACCGACCCACAGAATGGACCGACCAGAGTGACGGACAAACCATCCGCCAACGGGATGCATTTCGGAATTTCATCAGCGGAAGCTATGAATTGCCGCAACATCCCGACACTCCCGACAACTGCTGGATGACCAACCGGTTGATCAATGAAGCTATTAATAAATGCCGCTTCCCGGTACCGGGGCCGGTGCACATTAACCTGCCGTTTGCTGAACCACTTTATGGAACTACGGAAACGGAACCCGAAAAGCCACGCATTATTTATCAGCCAAAGCTAAATTATTCGATTGCAGATGACGATCTCCGGCAGATAGCCGATCTTATCAATAACACCGAAAAGGTAATGCTGCTGGCCGGACAAAACAATGGCGACATTAGAATGAATGATGCTTTGCGCAAAATTTCCGCGTTGCCGCAATGCGTTTTGTTGACGGAAAATATTTCAAATCTTGATAATAAAAATGGTGTTGCGTGCATCGACAAACTCTTGTCTGTAATTGGCGAAAGCCGACAGGCCTATGCACCGGATGTGCTTATCACTTTTGGCGAGGCGGTGGTGAGCAAGCGCATCAAAACATTTTTGCGAAAGCATCGTCCAAAGCATCATTTGCATATTAATGCTGCCCCCGATCATCCCGACACCTACCAATGCCTCACGCACAGCATTCACAGCGATGCTTCTGAATTTTTTAATCAATTAGCGCCACTTTTAAAAGAGTGCAGCAGCAATTATCATCAGCAATGGAAGGAGCAATGCACCATTGCCAACCGACGGCATAAAGAATATTTGCAGCAATGCCCGTTTTCTGATTTGAAAGCATACGAACTAATTTTTGATAAACTGCCTCGTCCGGCTGATTTGCATCTGGGCAACAGCAGCCCGGTGCGCTATGGGCAGCTTTTCGAGCATCCGGAAGGGATTCGTCATTTTGCCAATCGCGGCACCAGCGGCATCGATGGTTGCTTATCCACAGCCGCGGGCGCTGCACATCTTTCGCCCAATCTTACAGTTGCCATTGTGGGCGATCTATCGTTTTTTTATGACAGCAATGCCTTGTGGAATAATTATCTGAACAAAAATCTTCGGATCGTTGTAATGAATAATGGCGGCGGCAACATTTTCAGGATCATTCCCGGCCCTTCGGATACCGATCATCTTGAAACCGTTTTTGAAGCCCGCCACCAGCGAAGTGCGATAGCATTGGCAAAGTCGTTTGGTATGAATTGCTTTGAAACTGCCGACGAACAGACGCTTTTGGAGGTGCTGCCCCGATTTCTTAATCCGGCTGCTGAAGGCCCGGCGCTGCTCGAAATACGAACCGATGGCCCGCGCTCTGCGAAAGTGCTCAACAACTATTTTAAATATTTGGAAACAGGAAGGGTTTGATTTTTAATAATTCGTAAAATAGATAATTATTTAGGTACTTTTAATCAATTCTTGCTAAAAATGGACACTCTTTGGACCCCCTCTAACTCCTCCGTCAGCCGACGGAGAGAACGCCAGCGCACAGGCCGCTGCTGTGGCTTGTGCGGCAGGACTCCCTTTCCGCCACATGGCGGAGAATGCCTGTCCAGATTATCGGGAGGCAGGGCATGGGCTCATGAAGACGTGGAATTAGATTCTACCAACTAAATTATTATTAAAAAATTTATCACTCATGAAAAACAGAGACTGGAAAACGATAAAAGAATACGAGGAGATTTTGTTTGACTTCTGGGAAGGCATTGGTCGCATCACCATCAACAGGCCGCGCTACCACAACGCTTTTACGCCCACCGCCACGGCGGAGATGAGCGATGCGCTGCATATTTGTCGCGAAGACCAGCAAATAGCCGTGGTGGTACTCACCGGTGCCGGCGACAAAGCCTTTTGCTCCGGCGGCGACCAGAATGTGAAAGGCCACGGCGGCTACATTGGCAAAGACGGCGTGCCGCGCCTCAACGTGCTCGACGTGCAAAAGCAAATCCGCTCGCTGCCCAAGCCCGTCATTGCCATGGTAAACGGCTACGCCATTGGCGGCGGCCACGTGCTGCACGTAATCTGTGATCTGACCATCGCTTCCGACAACGCCATCTTCGGGCAAACCGGCCCCAAGGTGGGCAGCTTCGATGCCGGCTTTGGCTCGTCGTATCTGGCCAGCATTGTAGGGCAGAAAAAAGCCCGTGAGATTTGGTTTTTGTGCCGCCAGTACAGCGCCGCCGAAGCGCTCGACATGGGTTTGGTAAACAAAGTAGTGCCGCAAGCGCAGCTCGAAGATGAGGTGGTGGAGTGGGCCAAAACCATGATGCAACGCAGCCCCATGGCTTTGCGTATGATAAAGCTCGGCCTCAATGCCGACCTCGACGGACAGGCTGGCTTGCAGGAGTTTGCCGGCAACGCCACCCTGCTGTATTATCTTACCGAAGAAGCCCAGGAAGGCAAGCATGCCTTTCTCGAAAAACGCGCTCCCGACTTTGGCAAATATCCCAAATTCCCGTAATGGCTACTATCAGATCGTGGGTTTCTGCTTCGCGGCTGCGCACACTACCGCTGGCTGCCTCCAGCACGCTGGCCGGCAGTTTTATGGCAGTAGCCGACCGCGCATACAACATTAAAACTATCATCTGGGCGCTCATTACCACGTTGCTGTTGCAGATTCTTTCTAACATGGCCAACGACCTGGGCGATTCGCTCAAAGGCACCGACAACGAACACCGGCTCGGTCCGTTGCGAACCGTTCAAAGTGGCAACATCCGGGTGGCCGAGATGAAACGTGCTGTGGCAGCGGTTGCTTTGATAACGCTGGCTTCGGGAATTGTTCTCATCATTACAAGTCTGGGGATTGACAATTGGCGGGTACTGCTCTTTCTGGCGCTGGGCGTGGCGAGCATTGCGGCAGCCATAAAATATACCATCGGGCGCACAGCCTACGGCTACCGGGGATTTGGTGATCTATTTGTATTCCTGTTTTTCGGACTCACCGGAGTACTGGGAACCTATTATCTCAATGCGCACCAACTTAAAGCTGACGCTTTCCTGATGGCGATTTCGGTGGGACTGCTCAGCACCGGCGTGCTCAACCTCAACAACCTGCGCGACATCGACAACGACCAACGCTCAAACAAACACACCATTGCCGTGCGGCTTGGGGAGCGCAATGCCAAAATTTATCACCTGCTTCTCGTTGTCATTGCTTTGGCGGCGGCGATAGTCTATACGTGGCTTAATTTCATTTCGCCCTGGCAGTTTTTGTATCTGCTCACATTGCCTTTTTTTGTCATTCAGTTAATTGCCATTTTCCGCATCAAAGAACACCGTCGCCTCGACCCGTTTCTGCGCTATCTGGCGCTTACCACCTTTGCTTTTGTATTACTTTTTGGTCTGGGAATATGGATGGCATGATGAAAGCATGGTTTAAGAAATATCAGCTCCGGTTTCATCGTCCGGCGGGCACTTCCCGCGGCGTGATGACCACGCGCGATGGTTGGTTTCTTTTTGTAAAAAATGATTCGTCAGATTATACCGGCATCGGCGAAATAGCACCTTTGCCCAAGCTTAGCTGCGACGATCGCCCTGATCTGGAATCCAAAATTGATGAAGTGTGTCAGGATATTAATAATTACAAATTTTGGCTTGGTGAAGGGTTGCAGGATTTTCCTTCGGTGCGATTTGGTTTGGAAACGGCATTGTTGGATTTAAAAAATGGTGCTGACCGGGTTTTGTTTTCTTCTGAATTTACTACCGGCAGGGCTGGCATTCCCATCAATGGCCTAATTTGGATGGGCGATGCAAAATACATGCAGGAGCAGCTTGCGCAAAAGATCGGACAAGGATTTCGCTGTATTAAATTAAAAATAGGCGCTATCGGTTTTGATAAAGAGTTGCAACTGATAGCTGCATTGCGAAAGCAACACGATGCTGCTGCCATCGAAATACGCGTGGATGCCAATGGCGCGTTTGGTGCTGATGATGCGATGGAAAAGCTGCAAGCTCTGGCAAAGTTTGATGTGCACAGCATCGAGCAGCCGGTGCGGCAGGGACAGTGGCCGCTGATGGCGGAACTATGCCAGCATTCGCCTGTGCCTGTTGCCCTCGACGAAGAGTTGATAGGTGTTAACGCTTTCGCTAAAAAAGAAAACCTGCTCGACACTTTGCAGCCACAGTATATCATCCTCAAGCCTTCGCTGCACGGCGGCATGGCCGGCTGCGACGAATGGATCAGGCTGGCCAACCAGCGCAACATCGGCTGGTGGATCACCTCTGCGCTCGAAAGCAATGTAGGGCTGAGCGCCATTGCGCAATACACTTTTCGTAAAAACGTCACCATCCCGCAAGGCCTCGGTACCGGGCAGCTTTTCACCAACAATATTCCGTCACCGCTTGAGATTGCTTCAGGGATGCTATTTTATAAACCTGAAAATAAATGGGAATTCAACAAATGAATTTGACATCTAACGAATAAGCTGCGGTTCCCTTCGACAAGCTCAGGGCAGGCTTTATTCTGCGGTTCGATATTCAAAAAAACAAAATGGAATTCCGTAGGTCAGGAACTGAAGCCGCCGCTTATGAAAGCACCCGGAAAAACCAACGGCGTCGCTTAAAGCGACACCGTTGGTAAACGCTTGGCGGTTGCACCCTGCGTCCCGCGCCCCGCGCCCCGCTTTCTTCACTTCCCTTCGACATGGTGGCCGATATCGTATAAGCTCAGAGCAGGCTTTATTCAGCGGTTCGATATTCAAAAAAATCTCGTGAGCAAGATCATCCGCTCTGCTTACGCCTTCGCTAGCGCCACAAGCGGTGATTGCAATTGTTTTTATCTTCTTCAAGCACAAGAGCGCTTTTTGTAACCTAATAAATTTAATTTTGTGCTTTGCCGGTTTCGGGGAAGGGTGCTTTTATGTTTTTCAGGCCTTTGCAGCCACTCCTTTTTGAGCCGGTAAATGCCGGTTAATAGAATATATGATCGACTACAGAAATATCATCGGGATAACCGTTGAAGGAACTTACCGCGAAGGAGCGGCGCTACGACGCTATTGCTCCGACGAATTGTCGGCTGTAAGTCATGCACCGTGGCGCCGTAGCATTTTCAGTTTTCTGATGCAATGGCTCGACAACAATTCCTACATCATTGTGCCTTCGAGTGGCAGCAGCGGCCAGCCAAAGCAATTGCGGCTTAGCAAGCAGCACATGGCAAACAGCGCGCTGAAAACAGGTGAGTATTTAAATTTAAAAAAAGGAGAAAGTGCTTTGCTTTGTCTTTCGGCAGATTATATTGCCGGCAAGATGATGCTCGTAAGAGCTATGACGCTTGGGCTGAATCTTTTCATCACAGCGCCTGCGGACGATCCGCTGCAGCAGTTTACGGATGCGCGTTTCGATTTTGCCGCGGTAGTGCCGTTGCAGGCACACGAATTATTAAAGACAAAGTCGGGCGAAAAAAATCTCAACAATATCCAAAACCTTATCATTGGCGGCAGCGACATCGGCTTTGCGTTGCGTAATAAAATTAAAACGCTGACCAACCGCACCTTTCATACCTATGGCATGACCGAAACCGTTTCGCACATTGCCATGCAGCAACTCAATGGCCAACAACCGGATGAGGCATTTCATCTGCTGCCGGGCGTGCATATATCCACCGACAGCCACCAAAGGTTGATCATTGAAGCTCCCGATATTGCGCCGGCGCCTGTGCATACCAACGATGTAGCCGAGTTGCTCACTCCCGGCACTTTCCGTATCCTGGGTCGCTACGACCAGATGATTATTTCCGGTGGCATCAATCTTTATCCAGAAACCATCGAAGCAAAACTGGGAACTTTTATTCCCTGCCGGTTTGCCATTTCATCCGTTGCCGACGATCGGCTTATCGAAAAAGTAGTGTTGGTGATCGAAGATAAACCGTGGGATACAGAAAAGGTTCGTCAACTGCAAGCCGATATTTCAGCAGCATTGGAGCGCTATGCCATTCCCAAAGAAATTATTTTTATTAAAAAAATCCCCGAAACTCCTAATCGTAAGATCGACCGGAATGCATTGAAAAAAGCCGTGGCTTCGACTGTTTCGGCAGGCTCAACAACCAGCATAGCCACCGGTGATAATGCATAGGATCAACGAAGGGAGATTTCCAAAATTATAGTTAGAGAGTTCAAAGGTTTCTTCCTTCGCCGGAAGTTATCCACAGTAGCAGCCTGTGCGCTGGTGCTCCCCTTCTCCTGCAGGAGAAGGGGCTGGGGGTTGAGGTCTTTTTTCGCGTGGCACGCCAAAAACTGTCGAATAAAATGTGAGTACTTAGAAAATGCGGTTTATGGTAAAAAATGGAAACCTTATTTTTATAAATCCAACCTTAGTAGAAAAAAGCGATCCCATAATCACCCTAAACCTTATTACCATATAAACTAATAAGGTTTGACATCAGGTGGGGCACGTTTTCTACTAAGGTTAAAAAAATGAAAAGGTTTGATGTGTGGATGGCTGGTGGTAATTTTGACTTTTCCTGCGAATTTCCCTGTACTTTTTTGTCAAGGGATGTTTCCATTTTGCAGATTTGCATTAGCAGGGGAAAATAGAAATTGAAGTTGAATGAAGCAAAAAATCAGCAATTATTGTTTGCGAAAGACCAGCGTAGCATAATTGATTTTGCTGTGGGAGGTCAAGAGTTCCTATCTCAGGCTTTCCGAAGCCACCATCCATAATTTTCTATCTTTGCCATCTACACATAAAAATTCGCTGTATGAATTACCATATCATCGCCGCCTGGGCGCCCGGAGCTTTCGAGATCATCATTATTTTGGTAGTGATACTGCTACTTTTCGGTGGTCGCAAAATCCCCGAACTGATGCGTGGCATCGGCAAAGGCATCAAAGAATTTAAAGAGGGTGTAAAAGACGACGAGAAAGACGACGATCGCCCCAAAAGTTAAGATTGCTCCTGCTGCCCCGGCTTGAGGAGCGGCTGTAGTTTTCTGAGTGCTGTGGCCACGTCGCGCACTTTGTCGAAAATCAGCCGCAGCTTGCTTTCGGTTTGGTGCATGCGGAAAGCCACCGGGTTGTTCTTCATGTAATTCAGGATGTATCCAAAAGCCTCCGACTGGTAATATCCCGACTCCTCGGTGCCCACAAAATATCCGATCATTTTATTATTTTTCAAAACTACTTTTTCAAAACCTATTTTGCGTGCTATCCAACGCAGGCGGATGGTGTCGAAGAGTGCCTCCACTTCAGCGGGAAGCGCTCCGAAGCGATCGGTCAGTCGTTGGGCAAACCGCTGCAAGGCTGCTTCATCAGCCACATTATCCAGTTCTTTATAAAGACTCAGTCGCTCGGTGGTAATGGCAACATAATCTTTGGGGATAAGAATCTGCAGGTCGGTTTCTATCTGGCAATCGGTCACGAAGTCGCGAGCAGGCTGGTCGGTAAAGACATCTTTAAACTCCTCCTCGCGCAGCTCCAGCATGGCTTCGTCCAGAATTTTATGGTACATCTCGTAACCGATGTCGGAGATAAATCCGCTCTGCTCGGCGCCCAGGAGGTTTCCGGCACCACGGATGTCGAGGTCGCGCATGGCGATGTTGAAGCCGCTGCCCAGGTTAGAAAATTCTTCGATGGCTTTCAGGCGCTTGCGTGCTTCGGTGGTGAGTGAAGCCAGCGGTGGCGAAAGCAGGTAGCAAAAGGCCTGTTTGTTGGCGCGTCCCACGCGTCCGCGCAACTGGTGCAGATCGCTCAGGCCGAAGTTGTGCGCATCGTTGATGATGATGGTGTTGGCGTTGGGAATGTCCAACCCGTTTTCGATGATGGTGGTAGCCACCAGCACATCGTAGTCGCCTTCGATAAAGTCGAGCATCACCTGCTCAAGTTGTTTTCCGTCCATCTGCCCGTGGCCGATGCCGATTTTTACGCCGGGGCAAAACTTGCGGAGCATGTCGGCCACATCGGTGATATTCTGCACGCGGTTGTGCACAAAATAAACCTGTCCGTTGCGCGACACCTCGTAGTTTATGGCCTGGCTGATGACTTCCTCGCCAAAGCCGCGCACTTCGGTATGGATGGGAATGCGATTGGGTGGCGGCGTGTTGATCACCGAAAGGTCGCGGGCGCCCATGAGCGAAAACTGCAGCGTGCGTGGAATGGGCGTAGCGGTGAGCGTAAGCGTGTCCACATCCACCTTCATCTGCTTGAGTTTTTCTTTTATACCCACACCAAATTTCTGTTCCTCGTCGATAACGAGCAGCCCCAGGTCGCGGAATTTGATATTTTTCGACACCAGCTTATGGGTGCCGATGAGGATATCAATTTTACCCTCTTCCAGTTCTTTGATAATGCGCGATTGCTCTTTGGTGGATTTGAAGCGGTTGATATATTCGATGCTCACCGGGAAATCTTTCAGGCGTTTTTTGAAAGTTTTAAAATGTTGTAAAGCCAGAATGGTAGTGGGCACCAGCACAGCCACCTGCTTGCTGTCGGTAACGGCTTTGAAAGCGGCACGCATGGCCACCTCGGTTTTTCCAAAACCTACGTCGCCACACACGAGCCTGTCCATCGGATATTCTTTCTCCATGTCGCTTTTGGCGTCCTGGGTGGCTTTGTATTGATCAGGGGTATCTTCGTAAATAAACGACGCCTCCAACTCGTGCTGAAGATATGAGTCGGGTGCAAAGGCAAAACCTCTGGCACGCTTCCGCTCGGCGTAAAGCTTGATCAGCTCGCGGGCGATGTCCTTCACCTTTTTATGGGTGCGCTCCTTCAGGCGATTCCAGTTGTTGGAGCCAAGCCTGTTGAGTGACGGCGGCATCCCTTCTTTTCCTACAAATTTAGAAATACGATGTAGCGAGTGGATGCTCACATAAAGTAGGTCACCATTTTGGTAAACCAAACGTATGGCTTCCTGCTCTTTGCCGTTGTTGTCCACTGTTTCAAGCCCATCGAAACGACCCACGCCGTGGTCGATGTGCGTGACGTAATCGCCGGGTTGCAGGTCGTAAATTTCTTTTAGCGTAAGCGCCTGCCGGCCTTTGTTGCTTTCGCGTAGATGAAAGCGGTGGTAACGATCGAAAATCTGATGGTCGGTAAATAGCGCCAGCTTTAGCGAATTGTCCATAAAGCCTTCGTGCACGGGAAGGGCAATGGCTTCGTATTCGAGATGGTTGGGGGTATTTTCTTTTTTAATGGCGTCGCTCAGGATGGCATTCAGGCGTTCTACCTGCTTGAGGCTGGTGGCGAAAATTATGTTGTCGAGGCCGTTGAGCGTGTTTTGGTGTAACTGTTTTATAAAAAGATCAAAATTCTTATTGAAAGAAGGCTGCGGCAGCACGTCGAAATGAAAGTTGGCGCCCGCCTCGAGCATAGTAGCAGTACCAAATTCCACAATCGAAAACTGCATCACCTGAGCTACGAAAGTGTCGCCATTAATAAAAAGTTGCTCCGGGTCGGTTTTAATTTTTAATAATGAACTATCGAAAACTTCCATCGCCTTATCCATCTCCAGATTCATCCTTTCGAAGGCAAACTGCATATCGTCGAACCAGAATGTGGTGCCGGGAGCTACGAAAGTGGTAAAAGGAATTTTCTCTTCGCTTTGGTCGCGTTTCTGCAGGTCGGGCATCACCGAAACACTGTTGTGCATCGTCAGCGAGAGTTGGTTGCCGGGTTCAAAAGTGCGGATAGATTCTATCTCGTCGCCAAAAAACTCGATGCGGTACGGATAGTCACTCGAAAAGGAAAAGATGTCGATGATGCCGCCGCGCACCGCATATTGGCCGGGTTCTACCACAAAATCCACAAGATCGAATTTCAAATCAGCCAACGCTTCCTGCGTAAACTCCAGCGTGAGGCGGTCGCCTTTTTTGATTTGGAGTGTGTTTTTGGCTACCACCAACTTTGTTACTACCTTTTCGGCCAGCGCTTCGGGATAGGTAACGACGGCAAAATTCTGCCTGCGTCCATGCAGCTTGTTGAGCACCTCGCTGCGCAGCAAAATATTGGAAGCATCCGTTTTTTCTATTTCATAAGGCCTTTTGTAGGAGGTAGGGAAAAAGAGCACTTTGCGACGGTTGTAGTCTTTGTCGCGCTCGCCAAAGAGGCTTTCCAGATCATTATGAAAATATGCCGCCGATTCCTTGTCGGGAAGCACAAAAACCTGTGTGCCTCTGAGGATTTGCATCACGCTGGCAGCCACAAAAGCGCGTTGCGAACCCTTGCTACCCGACAGATGTACCCGCTGTGGCTGTTCCTGCTGAAGCAGTTCGGCCAGTTGACGTACCTGACTATTGCCGGCATACTGCTCAAGAATTTCCGCTGTATTCAATGATTTGTTTTTTCCTTTTTGAGATTTGCAAAAGTAAAGTATTCATGCCGAACCACAAATCCTTTGCACAAACCGCAGGACGATGCACTGCTACCTGTGTGGCAATGAACTAACCTGACCACCTCGGTGTTGTGGCCTGATGAAACGAAAAATTCTATTAACGGGCGTCACCGGATACATTGGAAAGCGCTTGCTCCCTGTACTGGTCGAACAGGGACATATTGTTTATTGTCTTGTGCGCGACAAGGATCGGTTTGTTGTTAACGAAAATCTAAAGGAACAAGTACAGGTTTTTGAAGCCGACCTTCACGACAAAAGGAGTTTGCAGCAGTTGCCCAGCGACTTTTCTGTTGCTTTTTATCTGGTGCATAGCATGACTACCTCCCGGAACGACTTCTACGAGCAGGAAGCCGACGCTGCCACGAAGTTTATAGAATTTACGGATACCACCGAATGTGAACAGATCATTTACCTTGGCGGGATGACCAGCAGCGCGCCACTGTCGCAGCACCTGGCCTCGCGTGCACATGTGGCGGAGTTGCTTGCCAAAGGAAAGGCTGCACTCACGTCGTTGGGCGCCGCCATTATTGTGGGATCGGGAAGTGCTTCTTTCGAGATCATCCGCGACCTGGCCGAAAAGTTGCCAGTAATGATAGCGCCACGCTGGCTCAAAACACGCTGCCAGCCTTTGGCAATCCGCGATGCGATAAGTTTCCTCACGGGAGTTGTTGGTCGGGCCGATTGTTACAACGAGCATTTCGACATTGGTGGCCCCGACGTGCTTACTTACAAGGAAATGCTGCTAACCTACGCCAAAGCGCGTGGCCTCCGTCGTTATATCCTTACTGTGCCAGTGCTCACCCCGCGCCTTTCGGCCTATTGGCTTAATCTTGTAACGGCCACGCCCTACCGCCTGGCTGCTACATTGGTAAATAGTATGACTACTGAGGTGGTAACCAACGACCGGCGATTGCAGAAAATGCTTCCTGTCGAACCCATCGGGTATGAAGAAGCTATTCGTCGTGCATTTGATAAAATCGAACAAAACATAGTTCTTTCGAGCTGGAAAGATTCGTTGGCTTCGGGAATGGAACAAAGCAAGATTTCGCATTATACCGAAGTGCCTTCCTTTGGCTGTTTCAAAGACGAAAAATCCATTCCCGTAAAAGGTGACGCCGAAGCAGTGGCTGATCGTTTCTTTGCTATTGGCGGAAAAACAGGCTGGTACTATGGCGGGCTGCTATGGAAAATACGTGGATTAATGGACAGCGCCATTGGCGGAGTGGGGCTGCGACGTGGACGCACAAACCCTACCAGGTTGCAACCCGGCGACGCCCTCGACTTCTGGCGGGTGATCGTTGCCAGTCGCGCGCAACGTCGGTTGCTGCTGTTTGCTGAGATGAAAGTTCCGGGTGAAGCCTGGCTTGAATTTAAAATTGTGGAAGAAGACAGTCAGACCTTTTTCAGGCAAACGGCCACCTTCCGTCCTCGCGGAATATCCGGCCGACTGTATTGGTACAGCATGTGGCTCATGCACATTTTTATTTTCAGAGGAATGGCACGAAACATTGTAAAACAATCATTAAGCTAAGACAAGCCTGTGGTATGGGGTGGAAAAAAGTTTCAATATCTTTGCCGGCCAAAACATACATCTTTTTAGTACTTTATTAATATGCAAAGCCCACATTTTGATGATTGATACTATTAAAGTAAAAAAGAACCTTTACCTGCGCCGCATCAGCCACCACGATGCACATGAAGTTTTCGATCTCATCGACAATAACCGCCAGCATCTGTCCAAGTGGTTGCCATTCGTCGAATCTACCACCAGCGTAGAAAGCACCCACAGTTTTATCGATCAGGTGCAAAAACACTACTCGCGTGAGCTGGTTTTTACGATCTGTTTTGGCGACGAAATCTGTGGACTTATCGGGCTTAAAGATATCGACACACAAAACCGCAAAGTAGAAATCGGTTATTGGATTGGGCGCCAGTGGCAAGGAAAAGGCATTGTAACAGAATCCGCTAACGCATTGGTTGACACGATTTTCAGTCAGATGAATATAAATCGTGTGCAAATAAAATGTGCCGTGGGCAATAGCCGCAGCAGCAACATCCCGAAGCGGCTGGGTTTTAAGCGGGAAGGCATCGAGCGACAGGGCGAGCGCCACAAAAATGGCTACTTCGATCTGGAAGTTTATGCCCTGCTCAAAACTGACTGGCTAAAGCAGTAGGTGCGGGGTTTTGAAATTGTTTGTTGTTCGTTGTTTGTTGTTTGTTTCCCGAATCGCTGCGCTCTCGGGATTTCGCTTCGCTCAAGTTTGTTGTTCGTTGTTTGGTGTTTGGTGTTTGTTGTTTGTTGTTTGTTGTTTGTTGTTTGTTGTTTGTTAATCGTTAATCGTTAATCGTTAATCGTTAATCGTTTGTTATTTGTTAATTGTTAATCGGCATTCCAGATTGATGCTGATGATGACGTGCCGTTGAGGCGTGAATTCAAAATTCAGTATTTGATATTCAAAATT
>SABY01000236.1 GCA_009928785.1 Clostridia bacterium
TAAAAATGATTTTGGCATGTAAAGACGCACGGCCATGCGTCTCAAATGACGATTAACGAATAACGAATAACCTTTTAGAAATGACGATTAACAAACAACAATTAACGATTAACAAACAACAATTAACGATTAACGATTAACGAACAACGATTAACAAACAACGATTAACGATTAACGAACAACGATTAACAAACAACGATTAACGATTAACGATTAACGAATAACGAACAACAATTAACGATTATCAAATACAAAAACAATGACCAGAATAATAAAAATCCTAAAAACCTTCAAACGCAGCCCGATGCTGCTGTTTGTCAACCTGCCGGGGTTGGCTATCGGGCTGGCAGCTTTTCTGTTGCTGATGATTTATGTGGTTCACGAAACCAGCTTCGACCGGAGCTTTCCCACCAGGGATCAAGTCTATCGGCTTTACAACACCATTATCGAGGACAACTCCACGCAAACCTATCCTATCTGCTCCCGCAGAGCCTACACCGAAATCCCTGCTGAGATTCCTGAAATAGAAAAGGCCTGCCAGATATTCCAGCTCTGGCAAATGATTCTTTCGCAAGGCGAGGCTCAATTTACCATAAATAATGTGCTGTATGTCGATCCCGAATTCTTTGATGTCTTTGGGCTTGATCTGTTGCAGGGTGAAAAACAACAAGCGCTGGCAGGTAGTCATCAATTGGTTTTGGCGCAGTCCGTTGCACAAAATATTTTCGGTGATAAACCCTGCCTGGGGGAAATCATCAACGTCAGAGGCGAAGATTACCAGGTTACGGGAGTTATAGCCGATTTGCCAAAAACTACCCATTTCCGGTTTGGTGCGCTGGCCAGCATGAAAACCCTTAATCCGGAAGAGACCCTGGGTGGTCTCGAAGTCTATACTTACTACCTGCTGACCGAAAATAGCGATCCTGAAGCTGTCGGGCAGAAAATTGCTGAACGCAATGACAAAATCGTTTCTGAAATTTTTAACAGCGAAAATACCACCGTGCGTTCGGGTATCGAGCCATTAAGTGCTCTGCACCTGCACACCCGCGCCGATTTTGATTTGACACCCCGAGGCAGCGTGCGCCAAATAATTCTGGTGGCTTTGCTGGCAACTTTTATTTTGCTCATCGCCGTTATCAACTTTATCAACCTTTATATTTTTCAGGGCGAAAAGCGGCTATTGGAAATCGGCATCCGCAAATCGTATGGTGCTACGCCGGCCAGTTTGCGCCGCATGTTTTACCTCGAAACTGCACTGATTATCCTGCCCGCTTTTGCGCTGGCTTTGCTTCTTGCCCAAGCCGGCATCTCCTACTTTTCCAAATTGATGTGGGTTGATTTGAGTTTTCAGGATATTATTTCACCAATCAATATTGCCGTTATGCTTGGATTTCTGGTGCTGCTGATTTTTATGGCGGGCAGCTATCCGGCACATTTCCTCGCCAGACTTCCACTGATCGATGCGGTGCATGGCGGCATCAAATCGGTTCAACGCAAAAAATGGTTGTCGGTATCATCGGTTGTGGTGCAGTTTTTTATCAGCATTTTACTAATTGTAGGCCTGGTGGTTCTTTATGCCCAGATATCTTACATGAAAAATATTCCATTGGGCTTTAATTCCGAACAGGTGGTAGGCATCAGTAATTTCAATGTGGAAACAGAAAACAAAGCCGAAGCCATCAGGCAGGAGCTTCGTAAACTTACTTTCGTGGAAAAGGTGGGATCGGGCAGCCATTATATGGGCGGCGGCGTGAGCGGACAAGGCGTTTATCTGTTTGGACAATCAGAAGAACAAGGTAAAAGTATCAACCAG
Source organism: Clostridia bacterium (assembly GCA_009928785.1). GTDB lineage: Bacteria > Bacteroidota > Bacteroidia > Bacteroidales > 4484-276 > SABY01. The sequence goes on from SABY01000236.1 coordinate 1,814, forward strand.
TACCGCGTGCAGGCAGGCTTTTGTGAGGTGATGGAATTGCGGTTGGCCGCAGGACGATTCTTCAGGGATACGCCCGAAGATAAATCAGCCATCATCCTCAACCAAAGTGCTGTGAAAATGCTGGGACTTGACGATCCCGTAGGGCAGTCGCTGATTATGCACGACGATGAACCGCTAAAAGTGATTGGTGTGGTAAATGATTTTTATTACAACGAAAATGCCGGACAAAAAATCGAACCGCTCTGCCTGACCGCCTACTCGGATCAGACCAATGTTTTCTATGTCAAAATATCAGGCGAATTTACCAAAGAACGGCGCGAAGCTGTGGCAAAGGTTTTTAAGGACTTTTTGCCCGATTATCAATTCAGCAGCTTTTCGTTAAGCGATCGTTTTGCCGGGAAATATGCTGTTGAAGAGCGGTTTTTCAGCATGGTGCTTAGCGGTACACTCCTGGCCATCTTATTGAGTTTTATTGGCATGTACGCGCTTTCGGGCTACAATGTAGAACGTCGCACCAAAGAAATTGGCATAAGGAAAGTACATGGCAGCACCACTTTTCAGGTAACCATCAAATTACTGACTGATATTTTAATCTGGGTTTTAATAGCTATGATTCCCGCTTTTTTGGTAGCCTTTATCGCTATGCGGCAAGTTTTGATGAACTTTGTGAATAAAGTCAGTTTGTCGCCGCTTTATTTCCTTTTGGGTGGAGTGATTGCTTTGACCATCGCCACTCTGGCCATTTTATTTAAAACCATCGGGGCGGCTAATCAGAATCCGGTGGAAAGTTTAAGGGATGAATAGGACTCGCTTTGCTCGGGGGAATTTGCCTCGCTTTGCTCGGGGGAATTGGCGTCGCTTTGCTCGGCGTAATTGGACTCGCTTTGCTCGGGGGAATTTGCCTCGCTTTGCTCGGCGTAATTTATTGTAATTTGTTGTAATTTGCTTCGCGTAATTTGCGCTGCGCGCGTAATTTGCTTCGCGTAATTTGCGCTGCGCGCGTAATTTGCTTCGCGTAATTTGCGCTGCGCGCGTAATTTGTTGTAATTTGCTTCGCGTAATTTATTGTAATTGTAGGTTTAAAATTAATGACAACAAATGACTATTAATGACCAAATTACCATCAATTACAACAAATTACTACAAATTACCATCAATTACAATCAATTACTACAAATTACCATCAATTACAATCAATTACTACAAATTACC
>SABY01000237.1 GCA_009928785.1 Clostridia bacterium
ATTTCACCACGGAGGCACGGAGGCACAGAGAAAAATAAAAGTCTTTTCACCACAAAGGCACGGAGGCACAGAGAAAAATTTGAAGAGATGGTTTTTTTATTTTCTTCCTTTGTGCCGTTGTGTCTTGGTGGTTTTTCTTAGTTTTCTGTATTCTCACCACGGCGGCATGGAGGCACAGAGAAAAATTTGAAGAGATGGTTTTTTTATTTTCTTCCTTTGTGTCATGGTGTCTTTGTGGTTTTTCCTAGTTTTTCAGAGCGATCCCTGGCGTAAAATAACGATTAACCAGGCCTCTATTTTTCGATCAGCCCTTCCTCGCGGAGTTTCGCCAATATTGTCCGGGTATATTCCTTAAACATATTGTCAAAATTGTCGGGGTTGTAGGCTTGTGATTGTATCGACCACAAAAGTTGGTCGGTTTTAATATCGAAGAAATTGGTTTCGATGTAATAGGTTTTATTGGTAGAGTAATATCCCGGTGAATAAACCACAGGATAATAGTGGTTGTAATAACCGTAATAACTTCCGTAATATCCATAGCTCATGGGTGCGTAGGAGGATCCCTGATTGTAGGTGGTTTCAGTTTTTGTGTCGAGCACAGCTAAAGTCAAAACAGCTTCACTGCCCGTTTTTGTAATGATTTCGACCAATTGTTCTTTTGTCAACTGTTTCACTGCCGAAAACGAAGGAGGATAAATCTGACTGTTCAAAACCACTTTGTGTCCCCTCGAAACAAGTACATCTGCCAGTTCATTTTCAACTGCAGGTTGCATATTCTCATTTTGTGTGATCGCCAAAATGTAAATGGTTTTGAAAGGCTCTTTTGGGATCGCCTCTTTATTAACCCAATAGCTTGTTACTTTTTGTGAAGGGCTACAGGCAGAGATCAGCGTAGCCAGCAATAGTAAATAGAAGAATGTGTGTTTCATAAAATAATTATTACTGGTGATAATCCGGTGAATACTAAACGTCAGCTTAAAAAAGCGCAAATATCTTCTTTTAAATTTAAGAGGGCATAGAAATGTGGAGATAGCCAAGCTATCAACGGAGGCACAGAGAAAGGCAAAAGTCTTTTCACCACAGAGGCACGGAGGCACGGAGAAAATCAGGGAACAGAGAGTTTTTTTTAATTTCTTCCTTTGTGTCTTCGTGGTTTTTCTTAGTTTTCACTATTTTCACCACAAAGGCACGGAGGCACAGAGAAAAACAAAAGCCTTTTCACCACAGAGTCACGAAGGCACAGAGAAAAATTTGAAGAGATGTTTTTTTTAATTTCTTCCTTTGTGTCATGGTGTCTTTGTGGTTTTTCTTAGTTTTCTGTAATTTCACCACAGAGGCACGAAGGCACGGGGATTATTTATTGCGGTCTTCTCGCCGCACCCTGCACCCGCGCTCCGCGTTATGTATTCCATCATAAACGATACTTTTGCCGGCAATTCACTATTTGCTAAAAGCAGTAATTCATGAAGCGTCTTGTTTATCTGTTGTTGATGGCGATGATAGCCGGGCATCTGTTATTTCTTACCTCCGATCCCGATCAACGGGTGGATGTGCATACGCGTGGCGCCTTCACCGACGAGGGGTTGTACTCGGCGCAGGCACGCAACTTCGTGAATAGCGGCAGTTTCGGCTTCACCGACAACAGTACGTTGGTGCGCGGGCCGCTTTTCGGAGTTTTACAAATTCCTTTTTTTGCTGTGGCCGGCACTTCGCGTGTGGTGGCGCGGCTCATTACACTTGTCGCTGTAATGCTGGCGTTGTGGCTTCTGGCAGCAAAGCCACGGTGGCGTTGGTTTGCGTTGCTGTTGGCCATCATTGCATTTACACATTTCAGGGTATTTCAGTTTTCGCATTATGCCATGGCCGAGATGGTGAGCATCGCAGCAGTGGCGGTCAGCTTTTTGTTTTTACACGCTTATTTTATTAATAAAAAAAAGAAAAACCTGACGCTGGCAGCGCTGATGATTTTCGTGGCCTACGGGCTTAAAATTCAGTTTGCGTACCTGGCAGCTTTACTTCCGGTGGTGGTTGCGTTGTTTGGCTTAGGCAAATGGCTCAAAAAGAAAATCAGTTTCAAAACTTTCGTTAGCAATACTGCAATTATTACCGGATTTACGCTTGCTTTTGCCCTGTTGTATTTTGTGATTTGGTACCAGCCCAACCAGGCATATTATGATGCTGTGATGGCGGAACAAACCGGTGGTGTCTTTGAGGTGTGGGAGCGCCTCAATCTTACCATTCATTTCAACTACGATTATTATATCTTGGATGCACCCAATATCCCATTGCTGATATTTTTTGGTGTAGCGTTGTTGCTGTGGATTTTGTCCGCATTTGGCGGGGCTTTTAAAATCAAAAATCATCTGATCATTCTTTTTGGTTTTATCTGGACTTTGGGAGAGTTGCATAAACTGGGCATGCTTTATCTGCCGCAGCGGTATCTGCTGGGCTTGTATGTGGCGGCTGGGTTTTTTGCCGCAGCGGTGGTTTACCAGTTTATCGAAAAAGGTAGGATTATAAAAATCATTGTACTGTCGGCAGCAGTTTTGGCGCTGCTGTTTAATGGCTGGTTCAACCTGGAAGCCTACAATCGCAGGAGCTGGCAACTGCAGGCCGCCAACGATTATCTTCAAAATTTTGATTGGAACAATCGTGTGGTGGCAGGTGCCTGGGCGCCGTCGATTGCCTGGGGCACTGCGGCGCGCACCATGCCGGTGTGGGCGGGCATTACCGATCCCGGTTTTCTTCAGGAGGATAACCTGCCCGCAATGATCGTCATGGAAGCGGACCAGGCTGATTCTGAATTGTTTTATGATCGGAACAATTTTGACCTACAGGCACATACTGATTCTATGAAAACTTTCGATGTGTGGAAATACAAATTGGAGCTGCGCTGGATTTCACCAATAAAATAAATCCGACCAAACAACAAACAACAAACTTGAGCGCAGTTGCCTGCCCCGACCCATCGGGGAAATCCCGAGAGCGCAGCGATTCGGGAAACAAACAACAAACAACAAA
>SABY01000102.1 GCA_009928785.1 Clostridia bacterium
TCTCGACGGCCCCATGAACGACATACGCGCTGCCCACAAAGAAAACTTGTTCAGGTTGCGTTACCGCAATGGCCACACCGATCTGGCGCAGCATCTGCCTGCCGGCTTCCAGCTTCACGAGCAAACTGACGATGGCGATTTTAGGGAAGCCAAAATAAAAATCCCTGCCACCGATTCGCCCAATGATCTGCTTAATCTCGCCATCAGCCACGTGGAGGTTCATGGCTTTTATGAGATTTTGCCCACCATGAACGACATCTTTATAAAAACCGTTGAAACATCACAAAAACAAAGGCTTCATGCATAAAATATTCATCATCATCCGCCGCGAATATCTTACCCGTGTGCGCAAAAAATCATTCCTGATCATGACCCTGCTGGGGCCTATCCTGATGGCTTCGGTATATGTGTTGCCCATTTATCTTACCACCCTCACCGACGAAGTAAAGGTAGTGCAGGTGCTCGACGAGTCGGGTGCCTTCGTTGATCAATTCCGCAATACCGAAGATTTTATTTTTACTCCGGTCGAAAAAAGTTTCGAACAGGCCAAACAAGATTTTGCCGTCAGCGGCGACTACGGATTGCTTTATATTCCTAAAACCGAACTCAGCGTGCCGGTTACGGGGATATTCTATTCCACACAGCAACCTTCAGCGGACATTACCAGCCATATCAAAAACGTGATGAAGTGCGAGGTGGAGAGCCTTAAGCTTCAGAGTTACGGTGTGGACCCCGAAGTGTTGCGGGGCATACAATCGAGTATTGTACTAAGCACCATCAAAATAGACGAAAGTGGTGCGGAAGAGAAAAGCTCGATGGAAATAAGCCTGGCACTTAGCATCTTTGCCGCGCTGCTCATTTATCTTTTCATCTTCATTTTTGGCGCCCAGGTGATGCGTGGCGTCATCGAAGAGAAAACCAACCGCATCGTCGAGGTCATAATTTCATCGGTAAAACCTTTTGAGCTGATGATGGGAAAAATCGTTGGCGTGGCAATGGTAGGGCTTACCCAATTCATGCTTTGGATCGTGCTCACAGTATTCATCATCGGGATTTTTATGGTATCGATGGGCAACGAAATGGCCGCCGGCACCCAGCAGATGATGACCACCCAGGGGAAGGTGCTATCGCAGGAGCAGCTTGCGCAAATGGCGCAAGAGGGCCAGGATAGCGGCATGGCTGCCGAAATCATCGAAGGCATTCAAAGTATTAATGCCGGCGCCATGATCGGCTCGTTTTTGTTTTATTTCCTTTTTGGATATCTGCTTTACGGCGCCCTCTTTGCCGCCATCGGCTCTGCTGTAGATAACGAAACCGACACGCAGCAGTTTATGCTTCCCATCACCGCACCGCTCATATTCTCGATGGTGATGCTTGGCTTTATTGTAGGCAATCCAAACGGACCGGTAGCTTTCTGGCTTTCGATTATTCCCTTTACTTCGCCGGTGATCATGATGGCACGCATTCCGTTTGGTGTGCCGGTGTGGCAGATATGGCTTTCGATGGGCGTATTGGTGTTGGGATTTTTGGCGGCTACCTGGCTGGCGGCTAAGATTTACCGCACGGGAATCCTGATGTACGGCAAGCGTATCAGCTACCGCGAACTTTGGAAATGGATCAAATACCACGATTAAAAAATAAAACCATGGATTACATAAAAGTTGATTTTGAAATATCAGGCGATAATGCCCCCACCACCTCTGAGTTGCTGGTTGCCTGGCTTGGCGAGTTGCCCTTTGAAAGTTTTGAAGAAACCGACAACGGTGTGGCTGGATATGTTCCACAAAAACAATTCGATCACGCACAATTGGCTGCCACACTGCACGAGGCAGGATTGACAGAAAGTATTTCATTTAAAACAAGTCTTATCCCCGACCAGAATTGGAATGCAGTGTGGGAAAGCAACTTTGAGCCGGTGATGATTGCCGGCCGATGTTATGTGCGGGCACCTTTTCATCCCGCCAAGGCCGATGCCGAATACGAGATGGTGATAGAACCCAAGATGTCGTTTGGTACTGCCCACCACGAAACTACGGCCATGATGCTGGAGTATGTGCTGGAAACCGATTGGCACGGCAAGCATTTTCTCGACATGGGCTGCGGTACCGGTGCACTCGCCATTCTTGCTTCGATGCGCGGCGCTGCCTCGGGCGTGGCCATCGATAATGATGAATGGGCTTTTGAAAATGCCAAAGAAAACCTTGTGCGCAACAGCATCACCAACATTGCGGTGCGGTTGGGTGGTAAAGAAGAAATGGGTAACGAGCAATTCTACATTATTCTTGCCAACATCAACCGCAACATCCTGCTCGATCAGATGGAAACCTACAATCATGTATTGCCTCCGGGCGGGCTGCTGTTTATGAGTGGTTTTTATAAAGAAGATATTCCGGTCATTACCGAAGCGGCTGCAAAATTCGGCATCAGCCTGAAGCACCAGCGCGAGCAAAACAAGTGGGTTGCTGTGAAGATGCTTAAAGAATAATAATCGATAAAAGATACCTATTTAGCTTTTACTAAATAATTGCCTTTTAAGAATATGAAGAACTTCTTTTTTTTGCCTCACCCCCGGCCCCGCTCCAATTGGAGAGGGGAGCACTTCTGCGGGACGGCAGGATTGGTTGACAAACTAAGCGTATTGCTCTGGTTTTTGGATTTGTGTAACGAAAGTGAGTTTTTGATCGGATGAAATTTGTAAAAATATTTCCTGTATTAATGCTACTGTTTATTTCCGGTACTTTGCCGGGACAGGCGTTGCGCTCATTTAGCACCGATTCGGTGGCGTTTGTGCAGGAGATGCGTACTTTTTTTGATCAAATTATTAATAAAGAAAACAAAGCCGAAGCGCTTGCAACGCTCGAAACTTTTGGTACGTTGTGGCAAAACGAATCTTTTGATGCCACCGAAAAGCAGCAGATTTATCACCTCAGCAACCTCATGCTTGGCAAGCGCTTGCGTTCCTACCCCGACTTTGTGCATTTTCTTCAGGCGCTTAGCGCAATGAAAACAAAAGCCATATCAGCCGACAGCTATCGCAACTGGCTGCTCGGCGCCGATATTACCCTCCAAAACAAAAGAGGTGGCCGCGACTTTGGCCTGATGCTGCAATTCACCGCGTGGCTGCTCAACGAAAATGTATTGTACCGAACGCGAACTTTCGAGTGGCGCACCGATGCTGCAAAATTCGCCTTCGTTGCCGACAGCAATTTCAGGGTGCAATTTCCTAAACTTAATTTGAAAGGTGTGTCTAAAAACGACAGCACCACGCTCATGGCCACCGGCGGAACCTACGATCCTATAAACGAAGTGTGGCAGGGAAATGACGGCAAAATCACCTGGCAACGCGCAGGCCTGCCCGCCGACAGCGTGTATGTGCTGTTGGGCGATTACCGAATAGATTTACGCTCGTCGGGTCTTACCGCCGACAGTGTGCGATTTTACAATCTTGCTTTTTTTGGACAGCCGATGTTGGGTAGCGTCCAGGAAAAGGTTTCGGCCGACCGCGTCACCCCCGACAACGCGCTGTATCCCTATTTCCAATCTTACATACGAAGTCTTTTTATTGATGGCATTTTTGAGGATGTGGATTACGAAGGAGGCTTTGCTATGAAGGGCGCCAAGATTATTGGCACCGGCGACGATTATACGCCGGCAAAGCTTACCTTCAAGCGTCCCTATCGCGACAAGCAGGGGAAATACGATTTACTCATAGCCCGCTCCGATGCTTTTGTAATAGAACCCGACCGCATCAACGCTGCCAGCGCTGCCGTTACCATTTATCATCAGGACGACTCTTTGTTTCATGCCGGCCTGCGTTTTCGCTACATGCACCCACAGCGCGAAGTGTCGATGCTGCGCACCGATCGCGGACTGATGGAAAGCCCCTGGTTTGATACGTATCACCATGTAGATATCGACTGCGAAGGACTTTACTGGCGCATGGACGAGCCGGAAATTCGTTTCCGCGCACTCATGGGCGTGCAGCAGGTGAGCAATGCCACATTCGTCAGCCGTAAATTTTACAACGAAGGCATGTACGACGCCATTCAGGGCATCGACTATACCAGCCCGCTGGTAAGGCTTTATCAATATTCCAAAGAATATGATACCCGCAAATTTTACATCGAAGAGCTGGCGCGGTTTATCAAATATCCGGTAAATCAAACCGAATCGATGGTGATAGGACTGGCGCGCGAAGGTTTTATATTTTATAATCTCGAAACACAACAGGGCATTATCACCGACAAGACTTTTCATTTTGTGGATGCCCGCAGCCTTCGCACCGACTACGACGTGATTGCCTTCCGCTCGTATGTGGAGAAAGACGACAATGCCCTGCTCAGCCTCGACAATTTCGATCTCAAAATCAAAGGCGTTCCGGTGGTTTCTATCAGCGACTCACAGAATGTGTATATCTATCCTAAAGAACAGGAGTTGGTGCTACGCAAAAACCTCGACTTCCTTTTTTCGGGCCGCATCAAGGCGGGTCTTTTCGAGTTTATGGCACAAGCTTGTCTGTTCGAGTACGACACTTTCAGGCTCAATTTGCCCACCATCGAATACATGAAGTTTAAGGTTAGGGCCTTCGATGCAGCGCCCGGTGAACAAACTTATGTGGATGTAAAAACCGTGGTGTCCGACATCAGCGGCGATTTACTGATAGATTATCCTACCAACAAAAGCGGCCTGAAGGATTATCCGCGCTATCCCATTTTTAATAGTAAAAGCGAGTCGTATGTGTATTACGATCAGGATTCAGCATACAAAAAGGCTTATGCGCGCGATCGTTTTTATTACAACCTAAAACCTTTTACACTCGAAAGTCTGGTGAATGCTTCCACCGAGAATCTGATTTTCGATGGCTACCTTTATTCCGGCGGCATTTTCCAGCCGGAAGTAAACAAGCCGCTATCGGTTATGAAAGATTATTCGCTCGGCTTCGAGGTAACATCCCCGCCGGGGGGCTATCCGGTGTATAACAACAAAGGAATGTTTACGGATACAGTGCGCCTTAGCATGAGCGGCCTTCAGGGCACCGGCACCATCACGTATCTTAACACCACCACCAAAGGGCGCAACATGATGTTTTTCCTGGATTCGGTGAATGCGGTTGCTGATCGTTTTGAAATAACTGCTCAAAAATCGCCGCAGACGCCTTTTCCATCTGTAAAAGGGAAAAATATCGAACAGCGCTGGTGGCCTTATCAGGATACGATGCTGCTGGCTACCACCGACTCAGCTTTCCGCATGTTTGACGACAAAGTAAAGCACAAAGGCCAGCTTGTCTTTGCAACCCACCAGCTTACCGGCTCAGGCACCATGCGGTTTTATGGCGCCACCACTACTTCCATGCATTATTTGTATGGCAATGATTATTTCGACAGCGACACGCTTAACTTAAAAATCAACAGCCTGGACGACCAGCAAATTGCTTTTGCCTCCGATCGCTACAATGCGCATGTCGATTTTTCCAGCGGCACCGGCTCTTTTGCTGCCACCGATAAGCGTTCGCAGATAAACCTGCTGCTTACGCAATACCTTGCTTCTATGGAAAGTTTCGATTGGCATATCCACCGCCGGGAAATCGAAATGCGCAGCAATGCAACTTCAGGGCACACTGATTTCGACAAGCTCAGCTTACGCGAAAAGATAGATGCGGTTCCTGATGGCGCCCGCCTGGTATCGACGCACCCGCTGCAGGATTCGCTTGCATTTAATGCGCTGCAGGCTGCTTACAGCCTCGATAGTAATACGCTGATGGCTTCGGGTGTAAAAATTATAAAAGTAGCCGATGCCGCCATTTTTCCCGGCGACGGCAGGGTGAGCGTCAAAACCAAAGCGGTGATGGCGCCGCTGCGGGGTGCTTCCATAATAGCCGATACCATTAATAAAATTCATCTTATTAAAGGTGCAGAGGTGTCGATTGAGTCGCGTTATTTCTATCGTGCCAACGGAACTTATGCTTACAGCAACCTGCTGGATAAGGAGCAGATAGTGCAATTCGATAATATCTATGTCGATTCGGGCTACCAGACCGTGGCACAGGGACAGGTGCTGCCGGAGCAAAAATTTATGTTCAGCCCACAGTGGCAATATCGGGGCACCGTAAATCTAAACGCCCGCGATCCGCTGCTGGATTTCGACGGCGCATTTATGCCCATGCAGGATTGTGATAAAGAATTGGCGCGTTGGGTAAAATTCCGTCAGCGCGTGCAGCCCGACAGCCTGGTTTTTCCGGTGCCGGCGCAGCCCGAAGAGTATGCGTATAAAAAATTGTATGCGGGCTTTTTTCATTCCAACGAAGACAACCGCGTGTATCCGGCTTTCCTTTCACGCAAAGGCTATTACAGCGATACGCTGATGCTCTCGGTGGAGGGTGCCGTGACTGCGCGTAACAAAGGACGCGAATTTCTTATCGCCGCGCCAGGCGACCTTGATACCCCTCTCAACCTCGATCCGCCCAATCCATGGATCAGGCTCAATACTGATCAATGCCATTTTACGGCCAGCGGGCCGCTCAACTTTGGCGCCGACTTCGGTGCAGTGGTGCTTCAATCTTTCGGCAACATCGATCATTATATCATCCCCGACTCCACTCGCTTTGATGCATTTTTCACCATCGACTTTCCTTTTAAGGCGGAGGCGCTTACGCTGATGTTGCAGGATTTGGATAAAGCCAATACAGCGGGCATAAAGCTTTCGGGAGGTCCGGCAGCGATGGCTTACCGTCAGTTGCTGGGCACCGAAAGGGCAACAGAGGTCATTTATAACTTATCTACTTTTGGCACCTTGCGGCGTGTGCCCGACGAATTGAAGAAGAGCCTGGTGATAAGCCAGGTAACGTTTCGCTACAATCCGGCCAGTCGCTCGTTTATTTCCGAAGGGAAAATTGGCGTGGGCATGGTGGCCGGCGAGCCTGTCAACAAATATTTTGATGGTTTTATGGAGATTGTCCGCAAACGTAGTGGCGACATCCTTACCATTTATATCGAAATAGACCGGCGGCAGTGGTACATCTTCCAGTACAGCGGCAACCTGATGCAGGCCACTTCATCCAACAACGACTACAACAATATACTCATCGAAGAGGTGACCAACCGAAAAGATAAAGGCGACGAGCAGGGTTACCGTTATATCAATATGCCAACTTCGACCAAAAACAGAATCCTTCGCGCCTGGCGCACCGACGAAACTAACCAAGACGAATAAAATTATGGAATACTATTTACTAATAGCAGCAGGCATCGTAGCCGCCTTTTTGATTGGGAGCATCCCATCAGCAGTATGGATAGGCAAAATATTTTATGGCATCGACGTGCGCACAGAAGGCAGCGGCAATGCCGGCGCCACCAACACCATCCGGGTACTGGGCGCCAAGGCGGGCATTCCCGTATTATTATTCGACATCTTCAAAGGGTGGCTTGCGGTGCACATAGCTGTGTATTTTGCCCCCGAAGGTATGAGCGAGCTGGCGATGATTCATTTCCGCATCGCGTTGGCTGCCGTTGCGGTGCTGGGGCATGTATTCCCGATATTTGCAGGGTTTAGAGGTGGCAAAGGTATCGCTACTTTGTTAGGCGTTGGCATTGCATTGTATCCTCAGGCGGTGCTGGTGGCAATAATTGTTTTTGCTATCGTGCTGGCAATTACGGGTTATGTGTCGCTGGGCTCCATCACCGCCTCGGTAACTTTCCCGTTTGTAGTCATTATTTTTTTTAATCCGCACTCGTTGTCGCTGCTTCTGCTGGCGGTAATGGCGGGAATATTCGTTCCGTTGACGCATCACCACAACGTAGAGCGGCTGCTCAAAGGCACCGAGCGGAAGTTTAGCTTCAGGAAGCGGAAGACGCCGCAGTAAACCCTTGCAGGGTTTCGGGCGGTTCTAAACTCTGTCAGGGTTTCGGCAAGCGCCAAACAACCAAGCACTTCTCTAAACCCTGTCAGGGTTTCGGCAAGCACCAAACAACCAAACACTTCTCTAAACCCTGTCAGGGTTTCGGCAAGCGCCAAACAACCAACCACTTCTCTAAACCCTGACAGGGTTCTATCAATTCCGTAAGAAATTGAAAGGCAGTTTTATTGGTTCGGTATGTTGTGAACTAAATAATGATATTAGTTTTGCAGCTTCATTGGAAACATAAACAAAGTATAATGACTACAGAAGAGCGCATACAAAAACAAAAAGAAGTGGTGGAGCAGATAGGCCGCCATTTCGATAAGGAAGGTTTTCAGCCTATCGCCGGTCGCATACTGGGCTTGCTGCTGGTGATGGACAAAGAAAAATACACCTTTGATGAGATCATCGAGGAGCTGCAAATAAGCAAAAGCTCGGCCAGCAACGCCCTTCGGAATCTGGAGATACGCGGCGACATCGAATACATTACGCTGCCGGGCGACCGCAAACGGTACTTTAGGTTTCGCAAGCACCACAGCGGATCAATCATTGAAGATATCGAAAAAAAGCTGAATAACCTGCGTGAGCTTTCCATGGCCATACTTCAGTTGAAAGCCGATCCGCAATCAGAAAACGCAAAATATCTGATCGAGATGCAGCACTCGCTGGGTGTTTTTCTGGAAAGTATTGCACAATCAAAGCTGAAACTCCAGTCGGATAAATAATTTTTTTTTGAATCATTTGGTTCACTTTTTTATAAACCAATCAGTACATTATGAATTTTAAAACATTAATAACCGCTTGCTTTTTGATGATTGCTACACTGGTGTGGGGTCAGGAAAAGAAGAGCTACGTGTTTTCGTTGCAGGAGGCGCAGGAATATGCGGTTGCCAATAACAAAACACTTCAGATAGCCCGCAGCCAGGTGGCACTGAGCGGTGAGCAGATCGACGAAGCCGTTGCCGGAGGATTGCCGCAGGTAAACGGCTCGTTGGATTACAACACCAATTTTAATTACAAATTTAATTTCAGTCCCGGCGGTGGGGGAAGCACAGAGCCTCCCGACATCGACTATACGTTGCTGGATGCCGGCGACCTGGAAATTTTGCGCCTTTTTCAGCAAATGACTGCTCCCAGTGAAAGCGCTGCTATTGTGCTCGAAGACCAGGCCAATGCTTCGGTGCAGGTATCGGCATTGTTATTTAGCGGCCAATATTGGACGGGGATAAAGCTGGCAAAGATAGCGCGTACCATTGCCGAAAAAAATGTAAACCTTACGGCGCTCGACATCAAAGAAAGCGTAATAGATACCTATTATCTGATCCTGATAACAGAAGAATATTTGCGCATCATCGACGAGAATATCGAAAATCTGGAGGAGGTATTCAAGCACACTTCCGACATGGCTTACGCCGGATTGGCCGAGCAAACCGACGCCGACCAGATACAGGTAAACCTTTCGCAGGTAAAAAACTCCAAAAAAGCCATGGAGCGCAATCTGCAGCTCAACTTCAACATGATGCGGTTTCTGTTGGGATTAGAATCCGGCGAAGAGGTGGCGCTCACCGACAACATCGACCAACTCCTGCCGGTACTCGAACAGCAAAGTTTATTTACGCCGGGTTTAGACATCACCCAAAACCCGTCGTATCAGATCATGCAGGAGCAGGAAATACTGAGCGAGAAAAGTGTCGATCTGGAAAAGTGGGCCTACTCCCCTACCCTCACAGGTTTTTATAGCTACACCAAAAAGTTGATGACTTCGGGATTTGACCTTAGCCCCAACAACGTTGCCGGAGTGAGCCTGTCGGTACCGATTTTTAGTGGCGGCACGCGCTCATCACGCGTAAGCCAGGCCAAGATACAGCTCGACCAAACGCGTCTTAACAGAGAACAACTCGAAGAACAACTTAAATTGCAGGATCGACAACTGAGCTATAACCTCAACAGCTCCTACGAAAACTACCTGACACAAAAAGAGAGCGTGGTGGTAGCCAAACGGGTTTACCAAAGCATCAACAACAAATACCGGCAGGGGCTGCTTTCGAGCCTCGACCTCACACAGGCCAACACCAACTACCTCCAAGCCGAAAACAACTATATCACCTCCATCATGGAGTTATTAAAATCGAAACTTGCACTGGATAAACTTTATAACAATCTGTAACCTTATGAAAAGAAATTTGAAAAAACCATCAAGAAAAATCTTTTTAAATATGCGTCTGATAATGCTTGTGGCAACAATAGCTTTGGTGATGAGCGCCTGCAACCAGGCCAATAACCAGGATGCTGACGCTACCCCGGAAGCCGAACGTGAATTTCCGGTAACGGTAAAACCTGTAGCCCTGCAAACCATCGACCGCACCCTGGAATACACTGCCGACCTGATGCCTTTTGAAGTAGTGCATTATGCACCTGCGGCACCCGGACGCATCAACAAGATTTATGTGGAAATCGGCAGCCAGGTTTCTAAAGGACAAAAACTTGCCCAGATGGATCAAACGCAACTGGTGCAGGCACGCACACAACTGGCCAACGCAAAATTCAACTTTAGCCGCATCGACACGCTTTATGGCCTGGGCAGCATCTCCGAGCAGCAATACGAACAAGCCAAAACCCAATACGACCTGGCAAAATCCAACGTGGATTACCTTACGGAAAACACTGCGCTAATGTCGCCCATTAATGGAATAGTGACGGCAAAATACTATGAAGATGGCGAGTTGTATTCGGCAGCACCCAACACCCCTTCCGGCAAAGCCGCCATTGTTTCGCTGATGCAGATCAACCCATTGAAAGCTTTCATGAGTGTTTCGCAAAGTTATTTTCCACAAATCCGGCTTAATCAGCAGGCCACCGTTACCACCGACGTTTATCCCAACAAGGTTTTTCAGGGAAAGGTTTTCAGAATACATCCCACCATTGATGCCGCTACACGAACTTTTCAGGTAGAAATAATTGTGGAAAACGACAAGCAAATCCTTCGTCCGGGGATGTTTGCCAACATAGAGCTAAAGTTGCAGGAAGCCGAAGCTGTAGTAGTTCCGGCCATTGCAGTGCTCAAACAGGAAGGCACCAACAACCGCTATGTGTTTTTGGCCGAAAATGGTGTTGCCAGGCAGGTTCAGGTAGAAATAGGCAAACGCGTGGACGACCTGCTCGAACTCAAAACCAACGGAATACAACCTGGCGCCCAGCTTATCGTAGAAGGACAAGCCAACCTGATGAACGGATCGAAGATAAAAATTGTAAATAAGTAGGTCCCTTTTATCACATTCATAAAAGCATTTATTTTTTAATTAATAAAAAAAACCTATGAGTATTTACGGGAGTGCGGTAAAAAAACCGATAACCACCTTCATGATATTTCTGGCTGTGATGATTTTTGGCGTGTATTCGCTGGTAAAGCTGCCGGTTGACATGTATCCGGAAATCGACTTTCCGGCCATCACAGTATTTACAACTTACAACGGCGCCAGTGCCTCCGATATCGAGACCAACGTGTCGCGACCTATCGAAGACGCCCTCAACAGCATCGACAACCTGAAAGAGATCACCTCGCAGTCGCGCGACAACATCTCGGTGGTTTCGTTGGAGTTTGAGTACGAAACCGACCTGAGCGAAGCTGCCAACGACATTCGCGACGCCATAGCGTTTGTAGAAGACGAGCTGCCCGAAGCCGCCGACAAGCCTACCATTTTCAAGTTCAACTCCAGCATGATGCCCATACTGATGTATGCCGTTACCGCCGACCAAAGCTATGAAGGCCTGGAGAAACTGCTCGACGAAAAGATCATCAATCCCCTCAACAGGGTGGAAGGCATTGGTTCGGTGAGCCTCATCGGGACGCCCATTCGCGAAGTTACCATAGAGATAAACCCACGCAGCCTCGAAGCCTACAACATGACCGTAGAGCAAATTGGTAATGTGCTGCGCGCCGAAAACATGAACATGCCTGCGGGTAATATCAAAATGGGACAAATGGATTACGCACTGCGCGTGGAAGGAGAATTTGAGCGCAGCGACCATATCAAAAATATTGTCCTCGGCAACTTCAACGGACAAAGCATTTATCTGAAAGATGTGGCCACGGTGCGCGACTCGATAAAAGAGCGCACCATTGACGAAAAAATAAACGGCAAACAAGGTGTGCGCCTGATGGTGATGAAACAATCGGGCGCCAACACCGTAAATATTGCCACAAAAGTTAACGCGCGCCTCGACAAACTGCGCGAAACGCTTCCTGCCGATATTCAGGTGCAAAAGGTGTTCGATTCCAGCGAGTTTATCTCTGGTTCCATCAGTAACCTTACAAAGACGTTGATGTATGCCCTGCTGTTTGTGGGGTTGGTAGTATTTCTGTTTTTAGGTCGCTGGCGCGCCACCTTTATCATTCTGCTCACCATTCCTATCTCACTTATCGTCTCATTTATTTATCTAAAAATTGCCGGCAGTTCTATCAATATCATCTCCTTGTCGGCATTGTCGATAGCCATTGGCATGGTGGTGGACGACGCCATTGTGGTGTTGGAAAATATTACCAAGCACATCGAGCGGGGAGCCAGCCCGCGCGAAGCAGCCATATATGCCACCAACGAAGTATGGCTTGCCGTAATCGTTACTACGCTCACCATCGTAGCGGTGTTTTTCCCGATGACGCTCATCAGCGGCATGACGGGCGTATTGTTTCGCGAGCTGGGCTGGATAGTGAGTATCACGGTAGTTACTTCTACACTTACCGCCATTTCGCTTACGCCAATGCTTAGCGCAATGATGCTGCGCATTCGTACGCGCAAAACCAAACCCCGCAAGTGGAGTTACGACAACACAATCCTGCCGCTTTTCGACAAGCTGGATGCCTGGTACGGACGCACCCTGCAATGGAGCATCAGCCATAAGCTGATCATCACCATTGTTTCCTTCGCCATTTTTATTGCATCACTGTTTTTGGCCACACAACTGGGAACGGAGTTTATGCCACAAACCGACGAAGGACGTCTCTCGGTGCAGGTAGAGCTGCAATCGGGCACACGTGTCGAAAAAACTGTAGAACTGGCGCGCCGCATCGACAAAATTATCAGCGAATATCCCGAAGTTTTATTAATATCCACCTCGGCAGGCAATGATGCCGAAGGAGGCTTGATGGCTATTTTCCAGTCAACGGGCAGCAACATCATTAATTACACCATTCGCCTGGCCGACATTGAAGACCGCGAACGCTCGGTATGGGAAATTGCCGAAGAGCTGCGCAACCAGCTTAATGTTTTTCCGCAGATAACGCATTATAACGTTTCCACCGGCGGTGGCGGTATGGGCATGGCAAGCAATACTTTGGATGTAGAAGTATATGGCTACAACCTGGAGCAAACTACGCTGCTGGCCAACAACCTGTCGGCAAAATTTGAAGATATTCCCGGCGCCCGCGACATCACCATCAGCCGCGAGAAAGCCCGCCCCGAGCTGCGCGTAGTCCTCGACCGCGAAAAAATGTCGGCCGTAGGGCTTAACACCGCCATGGTGTCGGCGGCGCTTTACAACCGTGTGGCAGGCCTGGTAGCTACACAATTTCGCGAAGACGGCGACGAATACGATGTGCGCATCCGCTTTAAGGAAGATTATCGCAACAGCATCACCGACATCCAAAACATTGCCTTGCAAACGGCTTCAGGACGCATGGTGAAACTGGGCGAAGTGGGTACGATTTCCGAATTTTGGGCTCCGCCCAACATCGAGCGCAAGCGCCGCGAAAGGGTAGTTACCATCTCCGTATCGCCATACCAAACATCTTTGGGCGAACTGGCCACGGCAATACAAAATGTGATAGATAAAGAGGACATCCCACGCGAAATGCTCATCGAAGTGGGTGGCGCCTACAAAGACCAGCAGGAAGGGTTTATGGACATTGCTACCCTGCTGCTGCTAAGTCTGGTGCTGGTATATATCGTCATGGCCTCGCAGTTCGAATCGCTCAAGATGCCGTTCATCATCATGTTCTCCATTCCGTTCGCCTTTACGGGTGTTATCCTGGCACTTTATATTACCAACACCACCCTAAGCGTGATAGCTGCGCTGGGAGCTGTAATGCTGGTAGGTATCGTGGTAAAAAATGCCATTGTGCTGGTGGACTATATCAACCTGATGCGCGACCGCGGCTACGAACTCGACAAAGCCATTGTAATGTCGGGGCAAAGCCGACTGCGGCCTGTGCTGATGACGGCGCTCACCACCATTCTCGGAATGCTGCCCCTGGCGCTGAGTACCGGCGAAGGCGCCGAAATATGGAGCCCCATGGGCATTTCGGTAATTGGTGGATTGATATTTTCGACCATCATCACCATGATTATCGTACCTGTGGTTTATCGCGCCTTTGCAACCCGCGGCGAACGCAACAAAACAAAAGTATTGAATAAGAAATTCGCCTTTTTAGACGAATAGTTTTGATTTTTGAAAAGCTGAGCCTCTGCAATAGGGGTTCAGTTTTATATTTTTAATAAAGAAAAAACAAGCCAATGAAAGCGATAATGATAGTTTACAACCAGGCACACACCGAAAAGATTGATTACCTGCTGGACCAAAATGAGATACGCGGCTACACCAAATGGAATGACGTGGTGGGGCGCGGCTCAGAAAGTGGCGAGCCACGTCTGGGCACACATACCTGGCCCGAGATGAATTCGGCCACCCTTGCCATAGCAGAAGACGATAAGGTGGCGCCACTGCTGGCAAAACTCAAAAAGCTCGACAGCTTCAACACCGAGGTAGGTCTGCGGGCTTTTGTATGGGAAGTGCTGCAAAGCCTTTAGCGTTTAAATCAGTATTTATTTAGTGTCAGAAAGTAAATGACCTATGTTGAAAATAGAAATTCAAGGTTTCCTTTTGGGCATTATTTAAAAGAATTGGGGTTTAAAGATAAGACGATCTGACGCCGCCCCGGAAAACTGTAAATTTGGCGCTATGATAATTGCGAAGTCCGAAGCAGCAAAATATTATCTTTGCAGGCACGTTTTTATGATTCATCGTTCATTGAAAAAATTGGGGCTGATTGGTTTTGACAGCAAGGAAGTGGTACAGTAAGCATGTCGGGCATTTGGAATGTGGCTCGTTATCAACTATTCCTAAAGCCATAACTGGCGATAATAACTACGCTCTCGCAGCCTAGTCGAAGTTTAGTAGACTAGCGCCCAATCCCGACACAAGGTGTCGCGGACGAGACATCCCGCAGACGGATACGTCTTTTTCCTGTCTGAGTTCGGGGTGAAGCAATTAAAGACTAGCCGCAGGCAAGCTTCGGGCTTGCGGCGAAAACAAAGAAGATAAGCCTCAGGTTGGCTGTTTGTTGCCTGCCTGTTGCCGACAATTAAGAATAAACTAAGCATGTAGAAAGCTCTATTGCTGCTTGTTTGGACCAGGGTTCGACTCCCT
>SABY01000238.1 GCA_009928785.1 Clostridia bacterium
AACAAACAACAAACAACAAACAACAAACAACAAACAACAAACAACAAACAACAAACAACAAACAACAAACAACAAACAACAAACAACAAACAACAAACCGCCGTAAACTGAACATTAAAAGCCTAATACTTATTTATTTGCTTTGGCGCAAAGCCATTAAAATACTTTTGGTTTCGATGTTTCAAAAATCTATTGTTATGATGAAAAGATATTTAATTCTCCTTGCAGCTCTGGTTTTGTCTGCTCCTGTTGTGTTGGCTCAGGATGGGAAATATGTACAGGCCCAACTATTTTACGCTAAGTTTAATTCGCCTGCCGACGGGCCTTATCTCGAAACGTACCTGTCGGTAGTTGGCAATACCGTTAATTATCAGTCGCTGCCCGAAGGTGGTTTTCAGGGAAAGATAGAAGTTTCGATGATCTTTACCAAAGACAGTGCGGTGGTAAACTTTGATAAGTATGAGCTACTAAGCCCTGTTGTGAAAGATACCACCAACATCGATTTCAACTTTCTGGATCAGCAGCGCTTTAGCCTTCCCAACGGCGTTTATGATTTCCAAATCACCATCAACGATCCCGGTAGCAATATGCCTCCTTATGCTACCACCCAAACTATCGAGATCAATTTCCCCCCCGATAAAGTATCGGTTTCGGGTATTCAGTTGGTGGAATCGTACACCCCTACAACCAACGAAAATATCCTTAGCAAAAGCGGCTACGATTTGGTTCCTTATGTATATAATTTCCTGCCTGACCAGGTGAATACGCTTACCTTTTATTCGGAAATCTACAATGCTTCCCGGCAGTTTAGTGAAGGGGAATCGTTCCTGATTAATTATTTTGTCGAATCGTATGAGTCGGGCAAAAAGCTAAACAAGTTTGCGCGGTTCAAGCGTGAATCGGGCAAAGTGGTGAATATTTTGTTTGCCAACTTCGACATCACGCAGCTTGCTTCGGGCAATTACAACCTCGTGATAGAAGTGCGCAACCGCGAGAATGAAGTGATTGCCACCAATCATCTTTTCTTCCAGCGCAGCAATCCCGATGTGGCCATCGAGTTCGCCGATTATGCCACCACATCCGCCAAAAATTCGTTTGTGTCGTACATCACAAACGAAGATACGTTGCGGCAATACATCGATTATCTTATTCCTGTTGCTACTGATGTCGAACTCCAATTTATCACCTATCAGATTCAAAAAGGCGAAGCCGACTTGCAGATGATGCAAAGTTTCTTTTTGAACTTTTGGCTTGACCGCAACGAGGGCGATCCTGAATACGCATGGCGAAAATACCTGAGCGCCGTCGAGGTGGTCAACGATCAGTTTGGCGCACCGGGTACCAAAGGTCAAAAAGGATATCAAACCGATATGGGACGTATCTTCCTGAAGTATGGCCCGCCCAATACCATCAGCGATCAGCCTTTTGCTGCCAGCACCAGCGGCATGACCATCAACGATGGCGGCGAACAGGGCTACGATGCCGGTTCGGTGCCTTATCAGATTTGGCATTACTACACCATCGACAACCAGCGCAACCGTAAGTTTGTTTTCGCCAACATTCATCTCGCCCTCAACAACTACAAACTGATTCATAGTAATATGCCGGGCGAGATAAACAACGAAAACTGGCAGGCCGAGCTGCACAACCGTTTTCAGCAAGGTGCTACCATGCCCGACAACGACAAGTATGGCGGTAAGTCGGGCGATTTGTACAACAATCCCAGATAATTTTTTCCCGAAAAACATCACCCTCTTTGTCGGCATAGCGGCGATAGTATTACTTTTAGCCCCTGATGAGAATAGCCGTTGTAATACTTAACTGGAACGGGCGCCATTTTCTGGAGCGGTTTCTGCCGGGAGTTATTGAAAGCTGCCGCGAAATAGCCGAAGTAATTGTTGCCGATAATGCCTCCACGGATGATTCTGTCCAATTTCTCCACACTCGCTTTCCGCAGGTGCGTCTTATTATTAATAAAAAAAATTTTGGTTTTGCTGAAGGCTACAATGTGGCGCTTCAACAAATAGAGGCGGAGTATTACGTGCTGCTCAACAGCGACATTGAAGTTCCTGAAAATTGGCTACAGCCAATGCTGGCTTTGATGGATAGCGATGAAAGCATCGCTGCCTGCCAGCCCAAAATCCTATCGTTCGACAACAGGAATGTATTTGAATATGCCGGAGCCGGCGGCGGATTTATCGACCGCTACGGTTATCCTTTCTGCCGTGGACGCATCTTCCAATCTATCGAAACTGACCATGGACAATACAACGACATTCGGGAGGTTTTTTGGGCTACAGGCGCCTGCATGTTTGTCCGCGCCAATCTTTATCACCAGGTGGGTGGCCTCGATAAGGACTTTTTTGCCCACATGGAAGAGATCGATATTTGCTGGCGACTCAAACAACTGGGCTATAAAATAATGTATTGTGGCCAGTCGGAAGTGTATCATATTGGCGGCGGCTCGCTCGACAAATCCTCGCCACGAAAGACCTATCTCAACATCCGCAACAACAACATTATGCTTTACAAAAATTTGCCAGCCAGCCAGTTGTACGGTGTGTTTTTCATGCGTTTTTTCCTTGATCTTTTAGCGGCTTTCAAATTTCTCTTCGACGGTGGTTTCCGGCACTTTATCGCTGTGACGCGGGCGCATCTGGGTTTTTATTATAAATATAAAATCAGCAAAAGGAAGCGCAGGATGATAAAGCAGCGTCACGTGAGCATGATCTACCAGGGAAATATTGCGCTGGATCATTATGCTAAGAGAATAAAGAAGTTTGGGGAGCTTGATGCGGAGAAGTTCAGCGGGGAATAGAAGGTAGAAGGTAGAAGGTAGAAGGCAGAAAGTAGAAGGTAGAGGGTAGAAGATAGAAGGTAGAAGGTAGAAGGTAGAAGGTAGAAGGTAGAAGAAATCCCAAATCCCAAATCCCAAATCCCAAATCCCAAATCCCAAATCCCAAATCCCAAATTCCAAATCCCAAATTCCAAATCCCAAATCCCAAATCC
>SABY01000239.1 GCA_009928785.1 Clostridia bacterium
TGTCGGCCTACGCGGAGAACTGAGTCGAATCTCGAACGCTGACTACCTTGGCGGAAACCGAGGTGCGTTTTTCCGTGACCGTGACGGGAGAATCGGCTCTTGCCCATCGTATGACGACTACTCCGACGAAGGCGTCGCGTAAGCGATGTGAGACGGCGAAGAGATATCCGCTGGCCGCGGCAAGACCCTATCACTTGGAAGTTTGGAGAAAGACATGAGCAGGAATCCCGGAAACATCAGATTCGAGCGTTGCGAGGTCGAGGTACGTGGGAAGGATGGTTTCAATGCCTGGTGCAATATGGTCACCAGTACTGCGTTCGAGGCGATGGAAAAAGTGAAGGAAGGGGGTCGCAAGAAGACGGTGGCATCGGAGCGGATCGAGCATACCAGAAAGGCGATTCTTGAGGGCGCCATCCAGAATGCGAGGCGTCGGAACGAAGGAGCGGAAGTCCATGTGGGACTGTCCGAGCCATGTCCCGAAAGCGGGACACCGCACGTCAGTGGAAAAGCCGACATTGCAAGGAGTATTCGAGCCTCGCGTCCATGGCTCGTTCATTCTGAAGCTGTCACGCAGGAGTTAGCGCAAAACTTTATTAGAAAGAGTGCTTGGTGGCATACGCATTCGTCTGGTCAACCGGTGCGAGCACCTGGGCACGCAAGCAGGGTTTACAAATCTGATCATGGCTGGGCCGTTGACTTTGGCGCCAATACGTTTCTTGTCGCCAAGGCAATCGCACGTTGTGGAAAAGAACTTAATGTGATCATTGATCGTGCTGTGCGAGGCGAAGCGATAGATTTGCCAGCGATCCGACAAAAACTTATGCTCCATATCCGCGGTGCCGTTGCAAACAACAACGGGAACGAGTATGCGGGGTATTACCCAGTGTCGGGCACTGATATGCTTCTTGGAGCCCAATCGATTGATGTTGAAAACGGCGCAGACTTCGTTATCGAACAGTCAGGTATAAAAAGCATCCTGCCGGTGCCCAAGGTGTCATTTCCAATGACGCCGATGGAGCCATGGGTGGCCCGTGCTGTTGCAAACATGCGAGAGAAGTATTCGGAGAAGGTTCTGCGCGGACTGGCAAAGGATTTTGGAGGGGACATCGAAGCATATATGCGAGCGCTAATGCTGAAGAAGAGATAACGATTTCTAATCGCGGTGCGAAACCCCGAACAGGGATGCTCGGGGTTTTTTGTTGCGGGGGCCTGTGTGAGATTCTTGTGGATTCTTAAGTTCCGTTTTTATTTAGTTGCTGCATGCCATAGGTTGACCGTAGGGTTCTCACACACGTCTTACGGGTATTTCGCGGTTCGTTGATGTAGGTCACGGGGCGTGGCGTGTTTGCGCTTGCTCGTCGTTCCGTCCCCTCTGTATACAGTCGAAAAGGGTACCGGCCCTAGAGGGGAGCATGAGTTCACAACTCGAAGAGTATGCGATGAAATCGGAGCTCTATGTCGTGGCTCTCACTTTTTCTATACTGGCTATCAGCATCCAGTTTCCTGCTGAGACGAGCGATGTTTGCATTGGAAGGCTTCAAGCCCTTGGCTGGGTGTTTTTGGTTGTGTCGGGAATTGCGGGTATTACGTTGCTTCGCAACGTGTCACGAGATTATAACCAGTATCTCACAAAACGGCGATTAGAGGACATCATGAACGGAGCCCGTCTGGATGATGTTTCGAAAAAGGAATTCCGGAGAGTTTACTCTGAAGAATCCAAAAACCTTTCCCGGAACAAACGCTTTTGGTGGCCCGTTCAAGGTTACTGCCTTGCGGTAGGATTGCTGTTTCTAGCTACGGCTCGCATTCTTAATAGTCCGATCTACTGAAATACCGCACACCGAATGTGAAAACCAGTTTGGTTGATCTTAGATTATAGATCTTATGACGCTTTGATATCCTTCTTCTGGCCCGATGTCTACAACGTTGCATTGCCCGCGATTTTATCTGTTTACCATAGCGACATCCGCATTACTGGTTGGTTTTGGATTGTACGTTTGGTATCGGTCGAGCTGCGACATTATCTTGTTGCGACATTTGTTAGATCCTGTCTGTGAAGTTGGTTTTCGCAATAATATTTTGACATACATCCTTCCTTCGTTTATCCATGTTTATTCGTTTGTTTTGTTGACCGTCATATCGCTACCTTTCTGTCGCCATGCAGCACTCGTGACTGCTTGCCTTTTTTGGGTATTCACAAATACGATATTTGAGGGAGTTCAGTTGATGGGAGATCTCGGCACATTCGATTTGTCTGATGTTACTGCGGCATTGATGGGTGGCGTGTTGGCTTATTATCACTTGCGGAGATATACGATATGAAAAATCTTACTTCTGATAAAACGCGGAGATTACAAAAATGAAAAACTACATTCTAACCGCATTTGTTATGGTTTTTGGTGTCCTAGCAATGCTTGGATCCGCAAGCAATCAATCAGTTAATCCTCCTAGTGCTGCCAGTACCGATTTTACGTTTGAAAATACGACTACGAAAGCGGTTGTTGATCAACTGGTGTCTTTGAACATGTCAAACGGTTTAACCGTTACGAACGCTACTGATTATATGGTTATTGCCCAGGGCCTTGATAGATCCATGGGGGCAATGATGTTGTATGGTTCAAAATATGACAGAGTGCCCGCCTTACGTTTGACATATAACATCGGAAACTTAGGAGACGGGCGTGTTCGCGTTATAGGGAAAGCTAATATGATAACAAATCCGGGTAGCGCTCATGAGCAATCCAGCGATTTCACATCCGAAATGTCTGGTCATATAAACGGTCAATTGATGACGATTCGGAATCAATTGCAAACAAAATCTTAAACAGCCCTCAGATAGTTTAAAGAGTAATCAGGGCTCCAACCAAACATTAGCGGGTGTCTTGGGGAGTAGGGCTCTCGATGATGAGGCGGTGGTGGGGGTGTCTTGCTTGATTGTGAGTTCGGTGCCGATGTCCCAGCCTAAGGCGCGGAGGGTTTCGATGGGGG
>SABY01000103.1 GCA_009928785.1 Clostridia bacterium
CCAGGTGGATGTGATCACCAGCGCGCGCAGCAGCGGCAGCATCCTCAAGCCTTTTCTGTATGCCGCCATGCTCGACGCCGGCGAGCTGCTGCCCGGCACCTTGGTTGCCGACATCCCCACCACCATCAGCAACTACTCGCCGCGCAACTTCGATGTGGCATACGATGGCGCAGTGCGTGCCGACGAGGCGTTGATTCGTTCGCTCAATGTGCCGGCGGTGCGCCTGCTCAACCAATACGGGCAGCCGCGCCTTTACCACCAGTTGCAGCAGGCCGGATTGTCGTCGCTCACTTTTCCGGCGGGGCATTATGGTTTGTCGTTGATATTGGGAGGCGCCGAAGCAAAACCCGAAGACCTGGCGCTGATGTACCGCAACATGGCCGCCACGCTGCTGCACTATCCCAAAGCTCAGCCGGAGCTTGCGACAAAACTCAATTTCATTTCTACAACAACAGATCATCTAAAAAAACAAACGCCAGTTTTTGGCGCCGGCGCCGTCTATCTCACTTTTGATGCCATGCAGCGTGTGCGGCGTCCTGCGGCGGAGGCAGGATGGGAAGTCTTTCTTTCGTCCACGCCCATCGCCTGGAAAACAGGAACCAGCTTTGGCTTTCGCGATGCGTGGGCAGTGGGCGTAACGCCCGGATATACTGTTGTGGTGTGGGCTGGCAATGCCGACGGCGAAGGGCGACCCGGCCTCACCGGTTTGCTGGCTGCTGCTCCTGTTATGTTCGACCTTTTCGATCTGCTGCCCGCCACCGGATGGTTTGTCGCGCCCTGGGATGCGCTGGCCGAAGTGCCGGTGTGCCACGAGAGCGGCATGCGCCCCTCACCATTTTGCAACCACACCGACAGCGTGCTTATCCCGCTAAGCGGCCTCAACAGCAGCGCGTGCCCGTGGCATCAGTTGCTGCACCTGGATGCCGAAGGAAAACACCAAGTGAATGCACAATGCTATCCTTTGGATCAGATCAAAAATGAATCGTGGTTTATCCTTCCGGCGGCCATGGCGTGGTATTATCGCAACAAAAATCCTTTTTACAAAAATCCGCCCCCCTGGCTTCCTGGCTGTCAGCAAGAGCCGGCGCAGGTGATGCAGATCATCCGGCCGGATAAGCCGGGCAAGATTTTCCTTCCGCGCGAAACCGACGGCAGCCTTCAGTCAACCGTTTTTGAGGCGGCTCATCAGGATGCCGGTGCCACCATCTTCTGGTATCTCGACGAAACCTTTGCCGGACAAACCAGCACCTTGCATACTTTATCGCTGCAACCGAAACCGGGAAAACACGTCCTCACCCTGCTCGACGGCGAAGGCAATCTGCTTCGGGTTCCTTTTGAAATTGTGGGGAAACAAAGGTAAGAGGCAAGACTAAATCCCAAATCACAAATTCCAAATCACAAATAAATTCCAAATCACAAATTTCAAAACTCAAACCCCGGAGCAGTTTGGTAATTGAAATTTGACTATTGAGATTTATTTGGAACTGTTTACTCCGACCACTGGCCGATGTTTTATTGATTTTAGGAGCTTCTACTAAAAATTCCAAGCTACAAATCACAAATAAATTCCAAATCACAAATAAATTCCAAATCACAAATTTCAAAACTCAAACCCCGGAGCAGTTTGATAATTGAGATTTTAATATTGAGATTTATTTGGAAATTGTTTTATTGATTTTAGGAACTTCTACTAAAATCCCAAATCCCAAATCCCAAATGACAAATAAATTCCAAATTCTAAAACTCAAACCCCGGAGCAGTTTGGTAATTGAGATTTGACTATTGAGATTTATTTGGAAATTGATTTTATTGATTTTTGGAATTTATTTGCAACCTAAGCCGAACGAGTGCTCTGACTGTTATCATTCCAAAAAACTGCCGGCTGTGAACTGACGGCTGAGAACTGCCATCTGTCGCCTGCCGGCTTTTTTGAAACCAATTTTTATATCTTTGCGCAAATTTTCTAAAACGGTACAAATGCTTCAAAATCAAGATAAATTCACTGGCGAAGGATTAACTTACGACGACGTTTTATTGCTGCCAGACTACAGTGAAGTGCTGCCGCGCGACGTGGACCTTTCCACACTTTTTACTTCGGGCATCAGTATGAAGATACCCATTGTGTCGGCGGCCATGGATACCGTGACAGAGCACAAACTCGCCATTGCCATGGCACAGGAAGGCGGCATCGGGGTATTGCACAAAAATATGAGTATCGAGAAGCAGGCCAACGAGGTGCGCCGCGTGAAGCGTGCCGAGAACGGGATGATCCTCGAACCCATCACCCTCAACAAAACAGCAAAGGTGGCGGATGCGCTTGCGCTAATGAAAGAATACAGCATCGGCGGCATTCCAGTGGTAGCTCCCGACAATACGCTGGTGGGCATCGTCACCAACCGCGACCTGCGTTTTGAGCGCAATCACGGGCGTCCGGTGGAAGAGGTGATGACCCGCGACAACCTGATTACCACCACCGAGTTTACGGATTTTGAAAAGGCTGCCGATATTCTTCAGGAGTTTAAAATAGAAAAACTGCCGGTGGTCGATAAAAACTACAAGCTGGTCGGACTGATCACCTACAAGGACATTATTAAAATAAAAGCGCGCCCCAACGCATGCAAAGATGAGCGGGGCCGCCTGCGGGTAGCCGCCGCCGTAGGGGTGAGCGCCGATGTGATGGATCGTGTGGACGCGCTCATCGCCGTGCAGGTAGATGCCATCATCATCGACACCGCGCATGGCCATAGCAAAGGCGTGATGGAAGCCGCACGCATCATCCGCAGCAAATATCCCAACCTGCAACTGATAGTCGGGAACATCGGCACCGCCGAAGCTGCCCGCGACCTGGTACGCCTGGGTGTAAATGGCATAAAAGTAGGCATCGGCCCCGGCTCCATTTGCACCACCCGCATCATCGCCGGCATCGGCATCCCGCAGCTCAGCGCTGTGTATAATGTTGCACGCGCCATCAAAGATACCGGCATACCTGTGATAGCTGACGGCGGCATCCGTTATTCGGGCGACATTGTAAAAGCTATTGCCGCCGGCGCCCACAGCATCATGGCGGGCTCGTTGTTTGCCGGTGTGGACGAATCGCCCGGCGACACCATCATCTTCGAGGGTCGCAAATACAAGACCTACCGCGGCATGGGCTCCATAGAAGCTATGCAACATGGCTCCAAAGACCGCTACTTCCAGGACATGGAGGAGGACATCAAAAAACTGGTGCCGGAAGGCATCGTGGGGCGGGTTCCGTTCAAAGGATCGCTAAGTGAAGTAATCCATCAGATGGTGGGCGGCCTGCGCGCTGGCATGGGCTACACCGGATCAAAGGACATCGCGCAACTGCAGCAGGCACGCTTTATCAAAATCAGCCCTGCCGGCGTTGCCGAAAGCCATCCCCACGACATTACAATTACGCGTGAAGCGCCCAATTACAGCAAATTTTAATCATGCTTTTTATTTAAAAACATAATAATTACGGTGTTTATTCGTAACTGATAACACTTTATTGACAAGCAATAATCTATCTTAAATTTTTTAACCAGAGATGACACAGAATTTTACTACAAAAGGTTCCCAACGGCGGCTTGCAGTAGCTGCTATCGCAATTTTTACTATGCTGTTTTCGACCCTGAATGCCCAAAATGCAGGCGAAAAAGTATTGCTCACTATTGGCAACGAAAAGGTAACTGCTAATGAGTTTATGGCGGTTTACCAAAAAAATAACGTGGATGGCGAGGTGCTCGACAAGAAATCCCTCGAAGAATATCTTGAGCTTTTCATCAACTTTAAGCTGAAAGTAAAAGAAGCCGAAGCCATGGGTATGGATACAGCGGCATCGTTCAAAAATGAGCTGAAAGGCTACCGCGACCAGCTTGCCAAGCCTTACTTTGTGGATGAAGAAGTAAACGCCTTTCTGCTACAGCAGGCCTACAACCGCAAGCTGAAGGATGTTCGTGTAAGTCATATTCTGGTGCGGGTGGACAAATATGCTACGCC
Source organism: Clostridia bacterium (assembly GCA_009928785.1). Classification (GTDB taxonomy): domain Bacteria; phylum Bacteroidota; class Bacteroidia; order Bacteroidales; family 4484-276; genus SABY01. The sequence continues at coordinate 4,003 of SABY01000103.1, forward strand.
CGAAGATACGCTGGCCGCCTACAACAAGCTAATGGAGATCAGAAACCGGATTGCCGGCGGCGAAGACTTTAACGAAGTAGCTGCCGAGGTTTCGGAAGACCCTTCGGCACGCGACATGCCGGCACAGGGCTTTCAGCCACCACGCAAAGGCAACCAGGGCGACATTGGCTACTTCACGGTTTTTGATATGGTGCTGCCGTTTGAAGACGCCGCCTATTCGATGAAAGAAGGCGAAGTGTCGCAGCCGGTGCGTACCGAGTTTGGCTACCATCTAATCAAGTTGCAGAGCATCCGCCCGGCGCTGGGCAGCGTGCAGGTAGCACATCTCTTCCTTAAAATGCCCGACAACGCCACCGCTGCTGATTCGGCAAACATAGCCATGCGTGCCGATTCCATTTATAAAGCATTGGAAAATGGCGCTCGCTGGAACGAAATGGTAAAAAATCTATCCGACGACAAAAGCTCTTCCGAAAACGGCGGCAAGCTTCCGTGGTTTGGTTGCAACCGCATGGTGCCTTCCTTTATCGACGGCATCCGCACCCTTGCCGACACCGGCGACATCTCAAAACCAGTGATGACCTCCTACGGCTGGCACATTATTAAGCTGGTGGATAAAAAACCTGTAGGCTCTTTCGAGGATGAAAAAGCTGAACTGAAACAAAGTCTTTCCAAAGACAAGCGCTCCAACAAGAGCAAAGAATCTATCATCCGCCGGATAAAGCAGGAAGCCAACTACCAGCCCAATCAAAAAGCGCTCGAAGAATTTAATGCAGTAGTCGATTCATCGGTGTATAAACGCAAATGGGAAGCCAACAAAGCTGCCGGGATGAACAAGACCCTCTTTACTTTGGGCAACCAAAAATACAACCAACAGGATTTTGCTGAATATATGGCCAAGCACCAAACCATCAACAGCAAGGAAACCATTTCATATTTCCTCGATAAAGTTTACAACGAATGGGTGGATGAGCAGGTGATTGCTTACGAAGATGCACGCCTTGAAGAGATACACCCCGAATTTAAAGCGCTTGTAAAAGAATATCGCGACGGCATCCTGCTTTTCGATCTTACCGACAAAATGGTGTGGAGCAAAGCCATCAGCGATACCAGCGGCTTGCAGAATTATTATGAAAAAAATAAAGATAACTACCTCTGGGGCGAGCGCCTGAACGCAACCGTGATAACAGCCGACAAACGCGTCGATGCCGAAAAAGCGCTCGAACTCATCAACAACGGAATGAAACCCGAAGAGCTGGCAGACGTTCTCGTAGATGATAAACCGCTCAATGTGGTGGTTGTCACCAAGAAATTTAGCAAAGGCGACAACGAGTATGTGGATAAAGTAGATTGGAAAACAGGCACTTCGCCGGTTTATTCAGGCACCGCAGGCAATTTTGGTTTTGTGGTAACCGAAGGAACCGTTGCTCCCGAGAACAAAAGCCTGAGCGAGGCCCGCGGTCTTATCACCGCCGATTATCAAAACTATCTGGAGGCACAGTGGATCAAAGATTTGCGGGCAAAATATCCGGTGAATGTAAACCAGGATGTGCTGCAAGGATTGGAAAAGTAAACATCAATTTTGAAAAACCTATTTATCATCATAACTTTACTCATGCTCACGGGCATGGCGTGCCAGAATGCGGCTTTCAAAGACAACGACCGCATCCTGGCACGCGTGTATGATGTCTATTTGTACAAATCGGAACTCGAAAATCTCGTGCCGGCAGATGCCAGCCCCGCCGACAGTATTAGTATTTCGCAAAACTTTATTAATAATTGGGTTAGAAACCAGTTGATTCTTTACAGGGCGGAGAAAAATCTTACCAGCGAGCAAAAAGACTTCAGCAAGCTCATTCAGGATTACCGCAACTCGCTGGTGATTTATGAATACGAAACACAGCTTATCAGCCAAAAGCTCGACACCATCGTGCGCAATTCGGAAATAGAAAAATATTACAACGAAAATCAGAACAACTTCAGGCTCAACGACAACATCGTGAAAGCCATCTATGTAAAGATCAACGAAAAATCGAAGTATCTCAACAAGATAAAAAAACTTACCCGAAGCATCCGTGAAGAAGACCGCGACTCGCTGGAATATTATTGCATCCGTTATGCCGAAGATTTTGGATTGATTGATCACGAATGGGTAACCTTCGACGACCTGCTTTTGCGTGTACCAATACCCATCGGCAATCCCGAAACTTTTCTCACCAAAAATACGTTTGTCCAACATTACGACAAACCTTACTGGTATTTTGTAAATTTTCTGGATCACAGGCTCAGCGAAAGTCTTTCACCACTGTCGCTTGAGCGCGAAAACATCCGCTCAGTGCTGCTCAACAAGCGCAAGAAACTGCTCATCAAAAAGATGCAGGATGAGATTTACGAGCAAGCGCTAAAAGAAAACAACTTCGAATACTTTTAATTTTCAACAATCTGCATCATCATACACCGGCAACTGCGATGAAATATATTATTTGGATAACCAGCGTCATTTTTTTTCTGGCTTTCGTTCCGGCCACGGCACAGGACGCAGCCTCACCTCCCGAAGGCACAACGATAGATGAAGTGGTGGCGGTGGTAGGCAAAAACTACATCCTGCGCTCGGATGTGGAGAGCCAGTATTTGCAAATGCGCATGCAGGGCACCATAAAAGGCGCTGCCGAAACAGTAAAATGCCAGGTGTTCGAGAATCTTTTGTTCGAGAAGCTGCTGCTGCATCAGGCCGCCCTCGACAGCATCGTGATTACGCCCGATCAGGTAAACGTAGAACAGGAGCGGCGTATGCGCTATTTTATCCAGCAGTTTGGCTCACAGGAAAAGCTGGAGAAATATTACAACAAAACTATTTTAGAGTTTAAACAAGAGCTTCACGACGTGATAGCTGACCAAATGATGGTAAACCGCGTACAGGAAAACATCACCGCCAACACAACAGTATCGCCCTCGGAGGTACGTCGTTTTTTCAAAGACATCCCACGCGACAGTATCCCGCTCATCAGTTCGGTGGTGGAAGTGAACCAACTGATAAAAAAACCGCCTATTTCGCCTGAAGAAAAATTTGAAGTAAAAGAACGCCTCCGGGAACTGCGCACGCGCATCCTCAACGGCGAGAGCTTTGAAGCCTTAGCAGTACTCTATTCCGAAGACCCCGGCTCTGCCAAGCAGGGCGGCGATATAGGGCTGCATGGCCGCGGCGAGTTATATCCCGAATTTGAAGCAGTGGCTTTTAAACTCGATCCGGGCGAAATGTCGGAACTTGTCGAAACCGAAGCAGGTTTTCACATCATCCAGGGTATTGAGAAAAGAGGAGAGTTTTCGCGCGTGCGTCACATCCTCATCCGCCCCAAGGTATCGCCGGTAGCGTTGGCAGAGGCCCGCTCGTTTCTCGACAGCATCGCGCAGCTCATCCGCGTCGATTCATTAACCTTCGAAAACGCGGTGCGACTCTACTCCACCGATCCGTCCAAAAACAACGGCGGCATCATGATCAACCCCAACACCGGCAGCGCGCAATGGTCGGTAGAAGAACTCGACCCTAAAGTGTTTTTCGTAATCGACAAACTCGAACCCGGCGAGGTTTCCACACCCGTGCTCATGGAAGACGAAAAAGGTGAAGAGGCCTATCGCCTGCTCATGCTCAAAAAACGCACGCTGCCCCACCGCGCCAACCTCCAGGAAGATTACAACCAGATACAGGAGTGGGCATTACAACAAAAGAAACAAGAGGTCATTTTTGAATGGATAAAGAAAAATGCCAACAAAACCTACATCAAAATGTATGGCGAATATCAGCAATGCAAGTTTGCGCAAAGCTGGTTTTAATAGTGGCAAATGAAAAAAAATAAAATGGCAAAGGCTCTGATATAAAATTTTACGCCAGATGACCACTAACCCCGGACTTTAGTCCGGGGACGAAAAGTAGAGAAAAATTCAGTGGGCTTTAGCCCAAATAAACAGAGTAGTTAAAAAAAAGATAACAAGGAATTACATGGAACAATATAAAACGGATGTAGAAGCCATTGATGCTTTTGGAGAAAAGGTAAAAACGCTTCGTGCAGAGATTGCTAAGGTTATAGTGGGACAGGATGAGGTGGTTGAAAACGTCATCATCTCCATATTTTCGCACGGACACGTATTGCTGATAGGCGTTCCGGGTCTTGCCAAGACACTGCTGGTGAACACCATTTCGCGGGTGCTGGGGCTGAGCTACAGCCGGATCCAGTTTACTCCCGACCTGATGCCCAGCGACATCATCGGTACCGAAATTCTGGACCAAAGCCGAAGTTTCAAATTTAACAAAGGGCCTGTGTTTGCCAACATCATCCTGGCCGACGAGATCAACCGCACGCCGCCCAAGACGCAGAGTGCTTTGCTGGAAGCCATGCAGGAAAAAGCTATCACTGTAGCCGGGCAGTCCTACAAGCTGGATGAGCCTTTCTTTGTGCTGGCAACCCAAAACCCCATCGAGCAGGAAGGTACCTACCCATTGCCCGAAGCCCAGCTCGACCGTTTCATGTTCAACATCTGGCTCGACTATCCCAGCTTTGAAGAAGAGGTAAATGTGGTGAAAACTACCACCACCACCTACGTGCCGGAGATTAAAGTGGTGCTTAGCGGTAAGGAGATTTTATATTTTCAGAATCTGATCCGTAAAATTCCGGTGCCGGATAATGTGTATGAATATGCTGTAAGGCTTGCCGCAAAAACCCGCGCCAACCGTCCCGACTCGCACCCGTGGGCCAGCGAATATCTCACCTGGGGAGCAGGCCCGCGCGCCTCACAATACCTCATCATCGGAGCCAAATGCCACGCTGCTATCCACGGCAAATATTCGCCCGACATCGAAGACGTGCGCAAAGTAGCTACCGCCATCCTGCGCCACCGCATCGTGCGCAACTACAAAGCTGAAGCCGCTGGCATCTCCATCGAAAACATCATCGACGAATTTCTTAAAGAGAAATAGTTTTTTATTAAAAAAATAAAAACTACAGCCTATAATGAAAAAGAAAATCCTCATCACCGTGGGTGTTGCCGTGCTGCTATTGGCTGCTACCTGGTATTTTGCCCGCACCGAGACCACCGCTACCGCTGCGCTTAGTGTGCCGGTGCGGCAGGGACTTCTTGAGGTGGCAGTAGTAACCACCGGCGAGTTGGAAGCTAAGCAATCCGAAAACATCTATGGCCCCGAAAATCTGCGCAGCATCCAGATTTGGAGCGAAATAAAGATTAATGAACTGATACCTGAAGGTACGGTGGTGGATTCGGGCGATTTTGTAGCTTCGCTCGACCAGACAGAAGTGGTGAGTAAACTCAAAGACCTGGAGAACGAACTCGACAAACTCGAATCGCAATATACCAAGACCATGCTCGACACTTCGCTCAACATGCGCAGCGCGCGCAACGACCTGGTGAATCTGAAGTTTGCCATGGAGGAAGCGCAGATAGCAGTGGATCAGTCGCAGTTTGAGCCACCGGCCACACAACGTCAGGCGGTAATCAATCGCGACAAGTCGCAACGTGCCTATGATCAGGCTGTAGAAAATTATGTGCTAAAACAAGAAAAAGCCCAGGCAGAGATGCAGGAAGTGGCCGCCACGCTCGATCAGGCGCGTCGCAAAAAAGACCGCATGGTTCAGATTTTAGGAACTTTTACAGTGTATGCTCCCAAGCCGGGCATGGTGATTTACCAGCGTGACTGGCGCGGGAAAAAAACGCAAACCGGCTCCTCCATTTCGCCCTGGGACAATACGGTGGCAGTGCTGCCCGATCTAAGTAAGATGATCTCTAAAACTTACGTTAATGAAATCGATATCTCTAAAGTGCAAAAAGGACAGCCCGTGCGCATCACCATCGACGCTTTTCCCGAAAGGCAATACTCCGGCGTGGTGGACGAGGTGGCCAACATCGGCCAGCAGATGCAGGGTTCAGACGCTAAAGTTTTTGAGGTAATCATCAATGTGGATCAATCCGACACCATCATGCGCCCCTCGATGACCACCAAAAACGAAATCATCACGGCTGCTTTCGACAACATACTGGCGCTACCCATCGACGCCGTGCACAGCAACGACACGCTTACTTTTGTATTTATCGACAAAGGAACCCACGTGGTGCGCAAAGAGATAAAAACCGGCGCCAGCAACGAAAACGAGATCATCGTCACCCGCGGCCTGGATGCCGAAGACGAGGTGCTGCTGACGATTCCCGAAAATCCGGACGACACCAAATTAATAACTTTATAACCCAGCGTCATTTTATTTTGAAACGCCACCTGCATAATCTCAACTCCGCAGTGGAAGCGGTATTTGCCAATAAATTCCGCTCCATTCTCACCGCACTGGGCATCATCTTCGGAGTGGCTGCCGTAATTGCCATGATGGCCATCGGCAACGGCGCGCAGCAGGAAATTTTGGAGCAGATAAAAATGGTTGGCGTCAATAATATTGTGATAACGCCCATCATCGAAAAAGACGAAAATGCAGGTGCCGCTGCCGCGGAAAGTGAAAACGGCAGCACCAACAAAAAGAAATTTATTCCCGGCCTTACTTTACAGGATGCCGCCAGCCTGCAGCAGATAATTCCGGGCATCGGGCTGGTAAGTCCGGAGGTAGTTTACACTGCTTTTGCCGTAAAATCGGGTACGCGCAGTCAGGTAAAATTTTCGGGTGTCATGCCTGCCTTTTTCGAGGTTTTTAGTCTGGATTTGATACAAGGCGAAATGTTCAGCAACTATCAGGTCGAAAACGGACAGCCGGTGTGCATCATCGGGCCGGAAGTGCGGGCTAAGTTTTTTAAAAATGAAAGCCCGCTGGGCAAACGCCTCAAATGCGGCGACGTGTGGCTTGAAGTGATCGGCGTGCTCAAAAGTCGCGAGGTAACCCAAGCCGCCACCAAAGAGCTGGGCGTGAGCGAATTTAATAACACGGTGTTTGTTCCTGTAAAAACTATCCTGATGCGCTACCGCGATCGTTCGCTGATAACCCAGGCTATGCTAATGAATACCGGCGAAGACCAGGCTACCAATAAGGATAATCACAACCAACTCGACAAGATCATCCTGCAGGTTACTGACAGCGAAAAAATGACTGTCACTGCATCGGTGATAAAACGCATACTGAAACGTCGCCACGGCGGCGAAGAAAATTTTGAAATTAAAATACCTGAACTCTTGCTACGGCAGGAACAGCGCACCAAAGACATTTTCAACATCGTGTTGGGCGCCATTGCCAGCATTTCGCTTATTGTGGGCGGCATCGGTATCATGAATATTATGCTTGCTTCGGTGATGGAGCGCATCCGTGAAATCGGCGTGCGAATGGCCATGGGCGCCCGCCGCACCGACATCATCTTCCAGTTTATCGCCGAAGCCACACTCATCAGCATCACAGGCGGATTTATTGGTGTTATTCTGGGCGTTATTCTGGCCAAAGTCATCATGCAAATCACCGGCATTCTCACCATCATTTCGATGCTTTCGATAGTGATTTCGTTTGGTGTGTCAGCTACGGTAGGCATCGTCTTTGGGCTGATGCCGGCACGCAAAGCCGCACATCAGGATCCGGTAACTTCGCTGCGCCACGATTGATGAAAACGGATGCGGGATTGGATAGAAAAATTTAGCTCTGATAAAAAATATTGTGGCCAGGTTGTTCACTAACCCCGGCCTTTAGGCCGGGGGGTAAAAAACAAAAGTATCTCAGTAAGCTCTATCCCAAATAAATAGCATGTTATAAGTAGTTCATTTAAAGATACTGATGTAAAAGTAGTGCGCGCTAAAGCCCGCCGGTTTCTGACAGTGCTTTCTGACCCCGGACATCCGGGGTTATTGAGATGCTGCAGTTGAGCTTCACACAATAAATAATATCAGAGTCAATATTTTTATAAAAAAGATGATAAAAAAAGGGAACATTCTTATAGTAATAATGATCATGGCGCTCAATGCCTCGGTTTTCGGGCAGGTAGCCGTGCGCAGTTTTTCGCTCGATGAGGTGATCGACCTGGCGCAGCAGCAGTCGCCCGATGCACTGCTGGCTAAGAACCGGTTTTTGAAAGCCTTCTGGGAAATGCGTACCTCCGAAGCACGCCTGCTGCCACAACTGGCTTTGGACGCCACCGTCCCCAATTATAACCGCAGCATCATAAAGGTGACGCAACCCGACGGCTCCGACGCTTTTCGCGAAATATCACAAATGACTACCTCAGCGGCGCTGGGTATTTCGAAAAATGTGGGATTCACAGGTGGAAATATTTTTATGCAGTCGCGGTTGCAGCGCATCGACTATCTGGCTACCGACTCCTCAGCCTGGGCCAGCGACCCGCTGGTGATAGGCTATCAGCAAAACATCTTCACTTTCAATCCCTACAAATGGTCTAAACGCATCGACCCGATAAAATACCGCGAAGCCAAGCGGCAATACCTCGAAGATGTGCAGCAAATTGCCATCACCGCCACCAACTACTTTTTTAACCTGCTGGTAAGTCAGGTGCGACAAAAAATTGAAGAACAAAAAGAAGCCAACTATGACACATTATATAAAATTGGAATCGGCCGTTTTAATCTTGGAAAAATCGCCGAAAATGATCTGCTTCAACTGGAGCTGAGTTACCTGCAGGCGCAGGCAGCAGTAGAGAGCAACCAAACGGAAACCGAGAACCGGATGTTTCAGCTCAAATCGTATCTGCGGCTGCAGGACGATACGCCCTTAGAGCTGGTGCTGCCGGTAGAAGAGATTGCTTTTTTTGATGTTGCTGTACAGCAGGCCACACTTTTGGCACAAACCAACAGCTCCCAAGCGCTGGCTTTCGATCGTCGCCTGATGGAAGCCGATCGTGAGGTAAACCGCGCCCAAACTACCGACCGTTTCAGCGCAGCACTTTTTGCACAATACGGGCTTACGCAAAGTGCCGAAAATTTTGATGATGCTTTCCGCTCTCCACAGGATCAGCAGGTGGTAACGCTTGGCCTGTCGATACCCATCGTGGACTGGGGGCTGGCCAAAGGACGCATCAAAATTGCCGAATCGGATCGCGAAATAGTACGTACTTCCATCGAGCAAGAGCGCATCGACTTTGAGCAGAATGTATATCTGCAAGTGCAGAACTTTATGATGCAGCAACGGCAGCTTGCCCTCGCCGCCAAAGCCGACACTGTAGCCCGCAAAAGTTTTGATATTGCCAAGCAGCGTTACCTGATCGATAAAATCGACATCATCAACCTGCGCGACGCACAGTCGAGCAACGACAACGCCACCATCAGTTTTATCCGCAGCCTACAGGATTATTGGCTCAACTATTACCAATTGCGCAAGCTCACACTTTTCGACTTTAAAGAAAATCAGGAAATCTCTATCGACTTCGAGAAACTGCGGTAAACTTTTGCAAGCCATAACAGCCATTCCGCGCAAGTGATAAGCACGAAATTATCTTATTTTTGCCGGCAATAAAGCATTAAAAATTAACACACTAATAAAACTTATTGAAGATGAAAAGAGATACCCGGGTTTTTGATATCATCCGTCAGGAGCGCGAGCGCCAAATGAAGGGCATCGAGCTGATCGCCAGCGAAAACTTTGTAAGCGAGCAGGTGCTTGAAGCAATGGGATCGGTGATGACGAACAAATATGCCGAGGGCTATCCCGGCAAGCGTTATTACGGCGGCTGCGAATTTGTGGACATGACTGAGCAACTGGCCATCGACCGCGCCAAGGAACTTTTCGATGCCGAGTATGCCAACGTGCAGCCGCATTCGGGCGCACAGGCCAACATGGCTGTTTTTTTGGCCTGCCTCAAACCCGGCGACACTTTTATGGGTCTTGACCTGGCGCATGGCGGCCACCTGTCGCATGGCTCACCGGTTAACTCGTCGGGTATCCTGTATAATCCGGTTTCGTATGGTGTGGATAAAGAAACTGGCCGCGTGGACTACGACCAGATGGAAAAGACTGCGCTGGCCGAAAAACCCAAACTCATCATTGCCGGAGCATCGGCTTACTCGCGCGACTGGGATTATGAGCGCATGCGTCAAATTGCCGACAGAGTAGGCGCTTTGCTGATGGCCGACATCGCCCATCCGGCAGGTCTTATCGCCAAAGGCGTGCTCAACGATCCGCTGCCCCACTGCCACATCGTTACCACCACTACCCATAAAACATTGCGTGGCCCGCGTGGCGGCATGATACTCATGGGACAGGACTTCGACAACCCGTGGGGTGAAACCACCAAGAAAGGTGAGGTAAAACCTATGTCGATGCTACTCAACTCTGCCGTTTTCCCCGGCATTCAGGGTGGCCCGCTGGAGCACGTTATCGCTGCCAAAGCAGTAGCTTACGGCGAAGCGCTCACCGACGAATACATGCGCTACATCCTGCAGGTGAAAAAGAATGCCCATGTGATGTCGAAATCTTTTGTAGAGCGCGGCTACCATGTGATTTCCGACGGCACCGACAACCACCTGATGCTCATCGACCTGCGCACCAAGTTTCCGGCAATTACCGGACGACAGGTAGAAGATGCGCTGGGCAAAGCCGACATCACCGTTAACAAAAATATGGTTCCGTTCGACAGCCGCAGCCCGTTCCAAACTTCCGGCCTGCGCATAGGCACACCAGCTATCACCACGCGTGGCCTTATGGAGCAACACATGGAACCCATCGTTGAGTTGATCGACCGCGTGATTTCCGATCACGAAAACGAGAAAACAATAAACGACGCAAAAGCTGAGGTGAACAAGATGATGTTGCAGTTCCCACTGTTTGCCGATTAGATTCAGATTAAAAACTACATTTTAATAAAGAAAAAGCCGTTCATCATCCATTTGGTGGGCGGCTTTTTTTGTTTGTTGTTCGTTGTTTGTTTCCCGAATCGCTGCGCTCTCGGGATTTCGCTTCGCTCAAGTTTGTTGTTCGTTGTTTGTTGTTTGTTGTTTTTTGTTTGTTGTTTTTTGTTTGTTGTTTTTTGTTTTTTGTTTTTTGTTCGCTTCCCGAATCGCAAAGCTCTCGGGATTTCACCGCTCAAGTTTGTTTTTTGACGTTTCGAGGTCCTGCGGACGCTCGAAAGTCTGTGGGTAGTTAGCAACTTTCTATCGTCCGACGAAGGAGGACATAGAAACGTTAAATTTGT
>SABY01000240.1 GCA_009928785.1 Clostridia bacterium
ATTTTTATGGAAGCTGGCTTGCCTGATGGTGTTATCAACCTGATTTTTGTTCGTGGTCCGGTGGCAGGAAAAGTTATTTTTTCGCATCCTGACTTTGCCGGAATTCATTTTACCGGTAGCACGGCCGTTTTCCAAAATATCTGGAAAGAGATCGGTACCAACATCTCAAAATATAAATCCTATCCGCGCATTGTTGGCGAAACGGGTGGAAAGAACTTTGTGCTGGCACATCAATCGGCCAATCCGGTGCAGGTAGCCACTGCCCTTACACGGGGTGCTTTCGAGTATCAGGGGCAAAAATGCTCGGCAGCTTCCCGCGCATACATTCCTAATACTATGTGGGATGAAGTGCTGAAAGAGATGAAGCTGGATCTGGAAACCATAAAAATGGGAACAGTAGAGAAATTTACCAACTTTGTGAATGCCGTTATCGACGAGGCATCCTTTGATAAGTTGGCTGGAGTACTCGATCGTGCACGCAAGGATGACAATGTGAAAATTCTTCATGGCGGCAATTACGACAAGAGCGAAGGCTTTTTCATTGAGCCTACCATCTTGCTCACTACCGACCCACATTATGCTACCATGGAGGAGGAGCTTTTTGGGCCTATCCTCACCGTTTACGTTTATGATCCCGACAAATTTGAAGAGGTTTTGACAGAAATCGACAAGACCTCCATTTACGCCCTCACCGGAAGCATCTTCTCCAAAGACCGCTATGTGGTGGAACACGTAATGAAACGACTGAAACATGCTGCCGGCAACTTTTATATCAACGACAAGCCTACGGGTGCAGTGGTTAATCAGCAGCCTTTTGGCGGCGCACGTGGTTCCGGCACCAACGACAAAGCCGGCTCCAAGATTAACCTTTTACGTTGGCTCAGTCCACGTACCATCAAGGAGTGCTTTTTGCCGCCGGTAAGTTACAAATACCCGTTTATGGCAGAGTAACAGAAAATTCAGTTTCAAAGATCACATCACTAACTCAAAAATCGCCGGCCATCGTGCCGGCGATTTTTTTTTGCCTCAGCGCTAAATGGTGAGGCTCATCTGCCACATTTTGTGGAGTTGTCTTACCAGAAAAAATACCGAAAGAAATAGCTCTATCCTGCTTGTTTTAAAGCGTTAGCCGGAATAATGCCAATTTGATTTGGCGGATGGCATGATGTTAGAACCATCGCATTCTTTTAATTTTTAACTAATAAAAATAAATCATGAAAGTAGCAGGAATTATTTTGATAGTATTAGGCGTAATTGGTTTGTTGGTTTTTGGAATACAGGCTGCCAACGATTCAGAGAGTTTTTCTTTTCTGGGAATGGATGTAGCCGTTAGTTCGGCCAACTGGACACCGGTAATTATTAGCGGGGCTGTGTTGGTAGTGGGGATTATTATGGCTGCGGTGCGCCGAAAATAATTTTTGATAAAGTTATTAAGAACAAAGAAAAATGTCACTATGGATAAAATTGATGTAGAAAGTCCGATAGCAATGGTTGTGGACAAAATACAAGGATGGGTAGAAACCTTTATAAGCATGCTCCCCAACATGGCTGTGGCCATCGTGCTGCTTATCATCTTTATTGTTGTGGCCAACTTAGCATCCAGACTTTTTAAAAAGGTGTTCTCCAAAACTTCGGATCACAAAGCTTTGGAGGGCTTGTTTGCTACCATTATTAAGTGGTCGATTCTCTTTGTTGGTATTTTTATCATCCTCAGCATTCTTCAACTCAGCAAAGCTGTAACATCTATTCTGGCAGGTGTGGGTATTCTCGGTTTGGCGTTGGGTTTTGCTTTTCAAGACATCACCGCCAATTTTATCTCAGGCATCATCCTGGCGTTTCGCCGCCCTTTTGCCATCGGACAGGTAATAAAAGTGAGCGATATAATGGGTACTGCCAAACGTACCAACCTGCGCGTAACCGTAATTCAAACTTTCCAGGGTCAGGAGGTTTTTGTGCCCAACAAAGATGTTTTGCAAAATCCCATCATCAACTACTCGGCTATCGGCAAACGAAGAATCGATTTGGGCGTAGGAATTTCCTATGGCGACGACCTGGCCAAAGTGCAACGCGTGGTGCTCGAAACCATTAAAAACCTGGAAGGAGTAATTGATAAAGAAAACATCGTTTTCGACTATGGCGAATTTGGCGACAGCAGCATCAACTTCACCATCCGCTTCTGGATAAAATATCCGGGCGATCCCGGCTTTTTGGTAGTGCGCAACAACGCCATTATGAAAATTAAAGAAGCCTTCGATCAAAACGACATCATGATTCCGTTCCCCATCCGTACGCTCGATTTTGGTATAAAAGGCGGCGAGAAACTTTCGGAGATGAAGCTCGACATCGCCGCTTCAAAAGAACAAGCCCAATCCGAACGCGGGCAGGACAAAGACATGAATTAAAAAGAATCAATTTTATTTATTAATAAAAAAACAAAATACCATGAAAGATTTAAAAGGAAAAAAAATAGCGATTTTGGTTACCAACGGATTTGAAGAGGTAGAATTTACAGAGCCAAAAAAAGCGCTCGAAGCCGCCGGCGCCAGTGTAGAGGTAGTGACCCCCGATGGCGGGAAAGTAAAAGCCTGGAACCACGATAAGTGGGGCGGCGAATATGATGTAGATCGCAAAGTTGCCGATGCCAGTCCCGACGATTACGATGGACTGATGCTTCCGGGCGGTGTAATGAACCCCGACAAACTGCGACAAAACAAAGATGCTGTGCAATTTGCCAAAGGTTTTTTTGAACGCAAAAAACCGGTAGCAGCCATCTGCCACTCACCGCAGTTGCTCATCGAAGCTGGTGTAGTTGAAGGCCGCCGGCTTACCTCCTACAACTCGCTGAAAACCGACCTGAAAAATGCCGGCGCCCGCTGGGCAGATGAAGAAGTGGTGGTGGACAGAGGATTGGTAACCAGCCGCAACCCCGGCGACCTGAAAGCCTTCAACCGCAAAATGATTGAAGAATTTGCCGAAGG